>DCIL01000021.1:6204-6588 GCA_002315875.1 Verrucomicrobia bacterium UBA1727
ACGCCGACTTCCCGACGCGTCTTGCCACTCCGCTCCAGATCATGACTGACGGACCCCTTGGCGGCGCGGCGTTCGGCAACGAGTTCGGGCGTCCCCAGCTCTGCGGATTCTTCCGCACCTACGAAGGTGAGATCGCGGGCGAGCTTCGCGGCTATCACAAGCCGATCATGCTCGCGGGCGGTATGGGCGTCATCCGCCGCAGCCAGGTCGAGAAGAAGGACGTGACCGTGGGCGCGCTCATCGCCCAGATCGGCGGTCCCGCGATGCGCATCGGCCTCGGTGGCGGCGCGGCTTCGTCGATGATGACCGGCACCAATTCCGAAGCGCTCGACTTCAATTCCGTCCAGCGCGGCAATGCCGAAATGCAGCGCCGCTGCCAGGGCG
>DCIL01000021.1:6767-7091 GCA_002315875.1 Verrucomicrobia bacterium UBA1727
GGCGCAGGAGCGCTACGTGCTTGCGATCAAGCCGGAGGCGAAGTTCTTCTTCGAAGAGCTCTGCAAGCGCGAGCGTTGTCCCGTAGCGTTCATCGGCGTTGCGACCGGTGACGGACAGCTTGTCCTCACCGATTCGCATTTCGGCGATAGCCCGATCGACATGGACATCAAGGTCCTCCTCGGCAAACCGCCGCGGATGGTCCGTAAGGTCAAGCGCGTCGCGAAGAAGCACGCCGCGGCGGATTTCTCCGGCGTCAAGCCGATCGATGCGCTCACCCGCGTTCTGCATCTGCCGGCCGTGGCGGACAAGACCTTCCTCATCAC
>DCIL01000021.1:7137-8493 GCA_002315875.1 Verrucomicrobia bacterium UBA1727
AGATGGTCGGCAAGTACCAGCTGCCCGCGGCGGATTGCGCCGTCACCACGATGGGGTACAAGACTTACGAGGGACAGGCGATGGCGACCGGCGAGCGCAGTCCGATCGCGCTTCTCAATGGTCCCGCGTCGGGACGCATGGCGATTTCCGAAGCGATCATGAACCTCGCCGCGGCGGATGTCGGCGACATTTCGCAGATTCGCCTTTCCGCCAACTGGATGGCGCCGTGCGGTGATCCCGGTGAGGACGCGAACCTCTACGACACCGTCGAGGAGGTGGGGCTCAAGTTCTGTCCCAAACTCGGCGTTTCGATTCCCGTCGGCAAGGACTCCTGCTCGATGCACACGGTCTGGCAGGATAAGGACGGCACCGACCGCAAGCAGGTCGCCCCGCTTTCGCTCGTCGTTTCGAGCTTCGCTCCGGTCAAGGACGCGCGGCTCACGCTTACCCCCGATCTGAAGCACGATCCCGACGGCAAGGTCTCCGGCCTTATCTACGTCGATCTTTCCAAGGGCAGGATGCCGCTCGGCGCGACTGCGCTCGCGCAGGTTTACGGGCAGCTCGGCGATTCCTACGCCGATGCGGACGCGGCGCTTCTCAAGCGCTTCTTCAATGCGATGCAGAAGATCGTGAAGGGACGTCTCGCGCTCGCCTATCACGACCGCAGTGACGGCGGTATCGCGGTCACTCTCGCCGAGATGGCGATCACCGGCGGACGCGGCGTGCTCGCGAAGCTTCCTGACGGCGATGCGCTCGAACAGCTCTTCAACGAACAGCCGGGCGCGGTTCTTCAGGTCGCGGCGAAGGATCAGGCGAAGGTGCTGGCGATCTTCAAGGCGGCCAAGGTGCCGGCGCAGGTGATCGGCACCTGCACGCAGAGCTCGCGCGAGTTCAAGCTCTGGGTCGGCGAGCGGCTTGCGATCAAGACCGATCTTACCTATCTGCGCCGCTGCTGGTCCGAAACGACCTACCGCATGCAGGCCCTGCGCGACAATCCCGTCTGCGCGAGGGAGGAGTATGATAACGGACTCGACGAGCGCGATCCGGGCCTCAACTACAAGCTCACCTACGATCCGGATTGTGGTGGGACGAAAGCCACGGTTTCTCCGCGTATGGCGATCCTCCGCGAGCAGGGCGTGAACGGACACATCGAAATGGCCGCGGCGTTTGCGCTCGCCGGTTTCGACTGTCAGGATGTCCACATGTCCGACCTCATCGAAGGTCGCGTCGATCTCAAGGATTTCCAGGGACTCGTCGCGTGCGGTGGCTTCAGCTACGGTGACGTGCTCGGCGCGGGCTCCGGCTGGGCGCGTTCGATTCTTTTCAACGATCGCCTGCGCGAGATGTTCAAGACGT
>DCIL01000021.1:8551-10884 GCA_002315875.1 Verrucomicrobia bacterium UBA1727
CAGATGCTTTCGCAGCTCAAGGACATCATTCCTGGCGCGGGCAACTGGCCGAAGTTCGTGCGCAACATCTCCGAACAGTTCGAGGCGCGGCTTTGCACGATCGAGCTTGAGGAGTCGCCGTCGATCTTCTTCAAGGGCATGGCCGGCTCGCGCCTGCCGATCGCGGTCGCGCATGGCGAGGGCAGGGTCTGGACCGATGGTTACGCGCCTTCGATCTGTGCCGCGCACTTCGTCGATAACTACGGCAAGGCCACGACTCGCTATCCGTACAATCCCAACGGCTCGATCGGCGGACAGACCGCGTTCACGTCCGAAGACGGACGCGCAACGATCATGATGCCGCATCCGGAGCGTGGCTTCCGCGCGGTGCAGCTTTCGTACAACGACGGCACGTTCAAGGAGAACGGTCCGTGGATGCAGATGTTCCGCAACGCCTACGCCTTCGCCATCGGAAAAATTAAGAAATAATCAAATAATAAAGGACAATGAAGATGAATAGACGTGAATTTATTCTTGGTGCCGCGGCCGCTTCGGGGCTCGCCGGATGTGCGACTTCTACAAAGTCCGGCGATCAGGGCGGACGCATCCTTTTCGGTGCCTGCCGCGGCATCAAGGACGCCAAGGTCATGAAGGATGTCGGCTATGACTTCTGGGAATGGGGTTGCGGCAGTGCGTTTGATCCAAAGAAGGACAACGAATGGTGGAAGCGCCAGCGTGATGAGATTCTCGCCGCGCCGCTGCCGCTTCGCTCTTGCAACGGCTTCATTCCCGGTAATTTCCGTCTCACCGGTCCCGCGGCGGATCACGAGCCGGCGCTCAAGTACGGCGAGACCGTGTTGCGCCGTGCGGCCGAGGTGGGCGTGAAGACGATCGTCTTCGGCTCCGGCGGAGCGCGCAACGTTCCCGGCGATTTCACTTCGGCCGTCAAGGGCGCCAAGCCCGATCTCGAGAAGGGTGCCCAGCAGTACACCGATTTCTGTCGCGAACTCTGCCGGCGCACCGCCGATCTCGGCGATAAGGTGACGATGGTCATCGAGCCGCTGCGTCCGAACGAATCGAACATCATCAACTTCGTCTGGCAGGGCGCTCAGATCTGCGAGGACGTCAATTCGCCGCGGCTCAATCAGCTGGCGGACATCTTCCACATGATGATGGGCCGCGAGTCCGCCTGCTCGATCAAGATTGCCGCGAAGTACATGCGTCACTGCCATATTGCGGACTACGAAACGCGCCAGTTCCCGGGCTTCGATCCGAAGTACACCGATCGGCTGCGTCCGTATTTCGCCGCGCTCAAGGCGATCGGATACGAAGGTGGCGTCAGCTGCGAGTGCGGCTGGGGCGTGAAGGGCAAGGGAATCAAGTTCGAGGACGCGCTCGCCACGGCGCTTGCTACGATGCGCTCGCTCGTGTGACGAATCGATGAGATTCGCGCTTTCTACCAATTGGTGCAATCGCCGGATAGAATCGGGACGAGAAATCGCCGAGATCGCGTCACGGATTGGTTTTGAAGCGCTGGAACTCGGCTTCCACACGACGACTTTACAGGCGAAGGAAATCGTAAGCTCAGGCGTGCTGCCGGTTGAATCGGTGCACGCCTTTTGTCCCGTTCCGATCTCGGCGCCCCAGGGCTATCCTGAATTGTATCTTCTGGCGAGCTTTGATTCCGAGGGACGCAAGATGGCGCAGCTGCAGGTCAAGCGCAACATCGAATTTGCCGCTTCGGTTGGCGCCAAGGCGCTCGTCTTGCATGCGGGAAGGGTGCTGAGCGAGAATTTCTTCGGCCAGTCCAGCGTGAAGTGCCGCTCTCGTCGCGGCAAGAAGATGCTCGAGGTTTTCAAGCGCGAAATGGAAGCGCTCGTTTCGGACCTCGAAAAGCATTCGGTTATACTCGGCCTCGAGAATCTACCCTATCTCGAGGGCTTTCCGAATGAGAGCGAAATCGCCGAGCTTGCCGGCGAGTGGGTGAGGCCGTGGTTTGACACGGGACACGACCATGTGCGTGTGACCAAGGGATGGAAGATGTCCGCACCCGAAGATTTCAAGTTCGAGCCGATCGGTCTACACATCAACGATTCCGAGGGTGGTGACGATCATCTGCCGCCAGGTGAGGGCAAGATCGATTTTGCCGCGCTCAAGCCGCTGGCGGCGTCCGCCCGTCATCTCGTCTTCGAGCCGAATTCCAGTGTCGAAGAATCAGCGCTGACCGCGTCTCTCGCTCACCTTCGTGCGCTTTGGACGGACTGAAGCTTCGCCTTTTCAACTTCCGCCATCAACTCACCACCGGAATGTGATTAATACCTGAAAACTATGAAAAAACGGCTCTTCCCGCGTTT
>DCIL01000093.1:0-149 GCA_002315875.1 Verrucomicrobia bacterium UBA1727
GCTTCGGCCCAATACCATGGATATACCTGAGGGCGAAGCGAATGTGCTTCTTACCCGGAATATCCACACCCATTAGTCTTGGCATGTGTGTTTACCTCTTTCTTAACCCTGGCACTGCTTGTGACGCGGGTTTGTGCAGATCACGCGCA
>DCIL01000093.1:216-2392 GCA_002315875.1 Verrucomicrobia bacterium UBA1727
CGGAACTACGTACTTTCATTGTGTTTTTTACTCTTTAGAGTGGTCGAATATCTGCGTAGTATATCATAAGTTGGGTTAATCGCGCAAGTGGGGGGCGTGCAATTTTAAAAATCGGACATTTATGGGGTTGATTTGCCGAAACTGATTATGGTATAATACGCGCATTCACACCCCGGGCGATTAGCTCAGTTGGTTAGAGCATTACCTTCACACGGTAGGGGTCACTGGTCCGAGTCCAGTATCGCCCACCATCCTTCAATTAGCAAGTGATGGCTTCAATGACCTCATCATCACATTTCACCTTGCAATAGCGTTTTCTAATTTGAAACGCAATCAGGGGGAATGTCGAAAACCAAGGATCGGGGTTTTTCATTGGTGCGACTGACTGGGATCGAACCAGCAACCTTCGGCTTCGGAGGCCAACGCTCTATCCAATTGAGCTACAGTCGCAAAACGCGCGCATTATACCATAATCAGTCGAAACAGGCAAACCGCTCAAAAGCCGGGGAGGTTGAGCTGGCCGGAGACGCAGACCTTGCGACCTTTCGAGAGCGAACGGTCGGAGGTATCGTAGACCACGAACTTGATTCCCTCAAAACGCTTGGAGAGCTCTTCACGGATGAAGGTCGATACCGTCTTGACATTGCCGACATCATCGTCCGAAAAGCCGATCGAAACCGAACGGTTGAGCGAACCGGAACTGCGGAGCATGTGGAAGACGTGCTCCACGAAATTGCGGATTGCGAACTCCTTGGCGAGTTCCGGCTTTGCCGCGGTGGGGGCGGTCGCGAGCTTCTCGCGGTAAATCGGATCGTTCGCCATCCGTTCCTTGAAGCCCGAATAGGTGACGGCGGAATAGCGACACATGGAAAGATAATAGTCGAGCTCCTCGGAATCGGTGCCGAACTCGCCGTCGCCCACGCCGTCCAACCACTGGCGGTAGCCGCGCAGATTGGACATCATCTCCTCGCGATCCTCTTCTGTGAGCGCGTACTTGATGAAGATTCTCACCGCCTTCTCGATCGTGGACGGAGAATGTCCGCGGGCGGTGACGATGGCAAAGAGACGCCCTTCTCGCAAGGTCTTGCGAAGCGCATTGTAACTCGGCCCCGGCTTGTCGCCGTGCGCCACCTTCTCAAGCGCGTCGATGGTATCTTCGATGAACGTATTGGCCCCGGGATGATCCTCGAAATTCACGAAGGCGTTGTTCCAATTGCCGCCCGGCGCACGGTAATGCTTCGAGTCCGAACGCACCAGCGCGAAGGTAGAGGTCGAGACCTCGACCGGCTTCCAGCTGCCATCTTCCTCAAGATGCTCCATCTTGATCTTCGTGGGCATGTGGAGGATGTTGTCATCCCAGTCGAAGATATAATACTTGAAGTCCCGATTGGCGACTTCTTCGTTGATATAGGGAATCTTCTTCACATCTCCTCCTGTCCCTTGAGAAACTCGCGAGCAAGCGAAAGCGAATCCACCGAATTAAGTTCACCCACCGCGTCAATGAGTTCCGAACGGGAAATCTCATATTCGTTTTCGCCGCGGACGTGACGAAAGACGAGCTCGAAGTCGCCAGGATAGTTGAAAAGCGTCAGTACCATGTCCGCGACATCCCCCATCGGCGGCAGGTCGATGTTGTCCGCCTTGAAATGATACTCAAGACGCGTCCCCTTGCCGAGTTCGCTTTCGAGCGTGAGCCCGCCCTCGCATTCCTCGCACGTCTGCTTGAGAATCGGAAGTCCAAGCCCTACCTTGCGCGCATCGTGCTTGCCCGGCTCTGTGTAGAACGGATCGAAGACCTTGCGCTTCGTCTCCTCGCTCATGCCCTTGCCGTCGTCCGTAATCTCGACCGCAATCGTTCCATCGCGTTCGGTCAGCGACACGCTCACCCTCTTCGCGCCGGCCTCGATCGAGTTCTGCGCGGTATCGGCGATGATGTCGGAAATGCTGGCGTGCATTCAGGGCCTCCTGAACTTGGGATTGTTCCCGGCAATGACCAGCGCGACCTCGCCTTTAACCGTCACGCCGGAATACTCCTTGACGAGATCGGAAAGATAACCTCTGGACACACGCTCGTGCAGCTTCGTCAGTTCCACGCAGACCGCGGCCTCGCGGTCGCCGAGCGTTTCCAGCGCCGCGGCCAGCGTCGCGGCAATGCGGAACGGCGACTCGTAGCAGA
>DCIL01000093.1:2460-8912 GCA_002315875.1 Verrucomicrobia bacterium UBA1727
CCGCGCGGCGGAAAGCCGCGGAAGGTAAAGGACGAGGTGGAAAGTCCACTCATCAACAGCGCGACATTGACCGCACTCGCGCCGGGAATCACCTCGTAGGCGATGCCCTTCTGCGCACAGGTGCGGATAAGCCGATAACCTGGGTCGGAAATTCCGGGATAGCCGCCATCGGAGCAGAGCGCGACCTCCTTACCCGCTTCAAGATCGGCGATCACCCTTTCGGTGATGCGCTCCTCATTGCCCTGGCGATAGGAAAACATCTCGGGGGGACGCGGCACGCCGAAGTGAGTCAAGAGCGCCCAGGTCCGCCGCGTATCCTCGCAGGCGATGACCGCGGCCGACTTGAACGCCTCAAGCGCACGCGGCGAAAGATCGGCGAGATTGCCGATGGGAGTAGCGATTACGTGCAGCATTTTCAGGCGATGAACTCGTCAAAGGCGATGCGCTGGTTGAAGACATCGTGAGCAATGATGCGCAGGCGTCCGTTCTCCACCTTGCCCTCGATCACGGTCGGAAAGCGCTGCGGATTCACACCCTTGCGATCCTTACCGCACTCGGGACCGCCACCGACGAACTGAAACCACTTGCGGTCGGCCGTCGGACGGTCACAGCGGAAGCGATGCTTGTGCGCGCAAATCGCCGCGGTGACACCCGCCTTCTCCATCAGCGGCGCCCAGAGATCGTGACATTCGCGAGACCAATAGGCGTAATCATTGGGATCGATCTTCACGCCATCGTGCGGATAGTCCGGATGATTCTTCGCGGCAAAAAGCGGAATGTGGCAGAAGACGATCTTGAACTTCGCCGCGGCAATGTCGGGACGCACAAGCGCCTCCTCGAGCCACTTCGCCTGCGCCTTGCGGTACGCTTCGAAATTCGCAAGCCCGAACCATTTCGGATGTCCGTCCGGCTTGTCCTCGCCGGTGTCCATGCCGATCATCGCGAGGTCGCCGAGCCGATAGGCGAAGTTCCATTTGAGGTCCCACTGGTCGCCGCGCCGTTCGGCCGGATGCCGCGGCATCATGACCTCTTCCTTCTTGGAAATCCAGCTGCCGCGGAAATCGTGATTGCCGGACTCGAAACAGACCGGAATGTCCGCTCCGTAGTCCTTACTGGCGATCGGCGGATCGAGAAAGATCTCCACTGCCGTCTGCTTGTCCTGAGTCGTATTGGTCGCGTCCCCATTCCAGACAAGCACCTGCGGCTTGAGCTCCTTGACCTTGCCTACGCACATCTCAAACGACTTCCACTGCGCGTGAGTATCGTTGATGACGCAGAAATGCGCCGCGCTCGCCGCACCCATCGTCGTGAACGAATGAATCTCGGAGACGATCGGCTCGCCAAGCTTCGCATCGTAGATGTTCTTGTAGTCGATGAACGGAGTCGTGATCGTGCGATAGTAATACTTCGTCGCCGGCTTGAGGTTCTCGAGTCGCACGTTGAGCGAGGCGATGTCGATCGGGACGAGTCCGTAACCGCCGGACTTCGCGATCTTCGCATTGGAAAGATCGGCACTCTCGGAATATTCGACAACGCCCTTCGCCAGTCCCGAAATCGCCCAGCTCACCCCCATCGTGTTTTCGGCCGGCGCCTGCAGACACGGGAAGCCGACTTTGAGCGGAACCCCCTGCGTTCCCTTGAAAGGAGTGGCCGATGACGTCAGCGCCGTTGCCGCGCCCGCCAAAAGAAACCCACGTCTGCTGAGCGATTGACTATCCATGATTCATCTCCTTTTCCCTACAGGCAAATCCTTGAGCACCGGCACGCCGATGAGCCGGTCGTTGTTGACGCTCTTCACGCGCATCCTCAGCCGCTGCTTGCGCTCCACTCCGTAACGCTTCGCCGCGCCGCGTCCGATGCTGCACCACAAATATTCATCGGTCCATCCGCCGCAGGTCTTCATGTCCTCGACCACGACATCGACAACCTTGCCGATGAACTTGCGCGCGTAGACGTTGCGCTTGCGGTCGGCGATGTCCGCCAATTCATGCGAGCGCTCAGACCTCACCGGCAGCGGCACCGCTTCCAGAAAATCCTGCGCCGGTGTTCCCGGACGCTCGGAATAAGGAAACACATGGGCGTTCGTGAACGGAAAGCGTTGCAGGAAACCCTTGGTAGATATGAAGTCGAGTTCGGTCTCGCCAGGGAAGCCGGCCATCAGATCACAGCCGAGCGCGAGATCAGGCATCAGCTTCATGGCATACTTGATGAGATCCGACGCCTCCTTGACCGTATACGGACGCTTCATCGCCGATAGCGTGGCCTGCGAACCGGACTGCACCGGCAGATGCAGGAAGCGGCAGACATTGGAATGCGAGGCCATGACCTCGATGAGATCCTTGGCTGCCTTGCCGGGCTCTACCGACCCGACGCGCACGCGGCAACCCTCGTCCAGCTCGGCTACCGCCGCCACCAGCTCGGCAAACTTCTTGCCGTGAGAAGCGTAAAGCGTGAGATTGCATCCGGTGATCACGATCTCGCGATATCCGGACTCGATGAAATCCTTTGCCTTATTCAGTACCTCATCAAAATCAACGGACACCGATTTGCCGCGGAACTTCGGGACAATGCAGAACGTACACTTTCCGCTGCATCCATCCTGCACCTTGAGATACGCGCGCGCAGTTCTGACCGGCACCCGCCAATGCATCATATCCACGACCGGCAGATCGTCCGGCTCCTTCACGATATGCGTTCCGGGACCGTTCTCGTTCTTCACCCGCACCGGCTTTTTCTTAAGTCCGGTAAGCACGTCCAGCGACTGAGGCGTGAGCAATTCCTTGTCGAGGCATCCCTGAATGATGAGCTTCTTCGCAGGATACTGCTTGCGGAGTTTGGAAATGACCTTCTCGCACTTGCGCTGCGCGCGTTCGGTAATCGAACAGCCGCGAATCACAATGACATCCGCATCCTTGTATTCGTCCGTCAACTCATAGCCAGCGGCAAGATACTTCGCCTCCTCCTCCAACGCCTCGGCGCGGTTGAGGCGGCATCCGTAAGTATCGAAGCAAACTTTCATTGGGGAATGAGGAAGAGAAGGATGAGGTTAGTCAAATTAAACATTGCATGGTTGAGCATCGAACACCAGAGGCGTTCGGTCTTCCTGTAGAGCCAGCATTGGGCGAGACCGAAGAAAAAGAGCGCGAGAAACGCCGCGTCCGGCCAGGGCTGGGCGAGATAGTGAGCCGCGGCGAAAAGCGCCGAGGAAACGATCGCAAAGATCAATGCGAACCGAGAGCCAAAGCGGCACGGCAATTTGAATATGAGCCAACGGAAGATGAACTCCTCCAGCGCCGGCATGATGACGAGCACCTGCGCCACCAGAAACGCCGAAGCCCAGAAATAGCGCGCGCTGTCGAAGGCGTGGACGAGCATCCTCCGCACCACTTCGACATTCTGCTGATCGGGAAGATCGATGCCGAACCACTTCGCGACAGTTTGCGTAAGAAAGCAAAGTCCGATTGTCAATGCGGCGATTATCGGCCAACGCTTGAGGGTGTAGGCGATTCTGTTCACGCGCGCTACCTCACTTCCTCGTCAAAGTTAGCATCGTGATGTCATCCGCCTGCTCGGCTCCGTTGACGAATTTGGCAAGCGCGTCTTCGACCGATGCGATTAAGTTGGACGCCGAACTCGACGCAAGCGTCTTCTCCAACTGCTTCTCTCCGAAGAATTCGCCCTTGCCGTTCAACGCCTCGGTAACGCCATCGGTGTAGGCAAAGAGCGTTTCGCCGCGCTCGAGCTTCAACTTGCCAACGCGGTATTCAACACCTTCCACTGCCGCGAACGCAAGACCGGGACGTGAACGGATCCAACGAACCGACCCGTCAGCCGCCTTCACGAGCGGCGGATTGTGTCCCGCATTCACATACTCGATCTCGCCCGTTTCCTTGTCAAACGCACCCATCCACGCGGTCACGAACATGTTCGCGTCATTGTTCTGAGAAAGACGATCGTTCGCCATCTTCGCCGCCGCGGCAAAGTCATTCTCAAGACTGGCGGCGCCCTTGATCATCGCCTTCGCCTTCATCATGAACATCGCCGCGGGAATACCCTTGCCGGAGGTGTCCGCCACCATGAAGAAGATGCGGCCGGACGGCACCGTGTAGAAATCGTAGAAATCGCCGCCGACCTCACGGGCGGTATGCATGCTCGCGGTCAAAGCGAACTTCTCGGTATCCGGAAAGATGACCGGCAACGATGATATCTGAATCGTCTTGGCCATCGCAAGGTCCATCTTGCGGCGCTTCTTATCCTCGGCGATGAAATTGCGCAGCTGGGAGACGAGATTAAAGAGGCGCGTTCCGAAAACACAGGCGGAGGCCAGGACGAAGAAAAGCAGCGAACCTACGTACAGCACGATGCTATCGCGGGTCTCGGCAATTTCACTGAGCGGAACCGCGCAGATCGCACGATGGTAGTTGCCGACCTTCTTTGAAGCACAAAGACAACGCTCACCGAAGAGCATCGCCTCGAAGAACTGAAATTCAGCATCTTCCTTCGGCAGCTGCGTCACGTCAAAGCCGATTCCCGCGAGTGTCATAAGCTCGCCGCGGTCATGGACTTCGCGCCATTCGGGACGCCCACAAGACACGATCTCGCCGGTATTGCGGGCGAGCACGAAATATCCGGACTCTCCGACGGACCAGCGCTGGCCGATCGACTCGAGGCCATAGTCGTAGCCACTGGCGATGCGCTTCTCATCGAAACCGACCTGAATGTATCCCTTCGCCTTCGGGAAAGTCACTCCGGCATACATGCGGACGACCCCCTTCTCACTGGACGATTCGCGGAAAGGTTGAGAATAGTAAGTCATTTTGCCGGTGAGCAGCGCCTCGCAAAAGCCGCGGGGACCCTTTCGCGTCCACTGATTCTGACCGATTGCTCCGGGCGCATTCATGGTCGTCGCCACCATCACTCCGTCCTTATCGACCACGTTCAACTCGTCAAGGTTGTACTGCACTATGAGCTTCTTCAGATCAACGCCCTTGAAGGCCTTGGGAGAGGGGAAGCGCGAGGCAATGGCATTGGCGGAAAAGAAAAGCGAGTCATCGACTATGTAGTCGAAATCCTCCTTGAACTCATCAAGCGAGGTGTTGATCCGCGAACGGTTGTACTTGAGATAGCTCTCGTAGGAAATGACGGAAGTGATGGCGATGCCGGCGATGAAGATGAAGACGGACACGACCAGCACCGGACCGATCCGCAAAGTGCGTCCCCCGGTCTTGACGGTAGTGAAAAGCGTCTTGAGATCATCGAGCATCGTGCCGAAGCCGCTGCGCCCCACGGCAAATAGCGCCACCACGAGCAAGAGCAGTCCCAACGAAGCGCACACGCCGATGAGCCAATGGAAAGGCGTATCATCCGACATCCTCCAGCCGCGGTACGGCATGGTGATGACGATGCGAAAGCCCTCGCAATCGGACTGCAGCAGCGAGACACGTCCCTTGTCCGTATCCTTCACCCCGCAAACGACATTACGCGTATCCGCCCGATCTCCACGGGCCAGAGGAACGATGGACACCTGACCGCCGCGCCCGATTCTGCTCGTAGCGGCGATCTTGGCAACGTCGGCAATCTTGGTCGCCTGCTCAAGCCGCGAAGGCGCGATTCCAATCTGCACGATGCCGGGACGATCCAAACGCGCGACACCGGCATACTGGAAAAGTCCATGATCGATGCCGCGGGGCATCGGCCGCTGCACCAGCTCGAAGGCGCGATTGGTGAGCGCCGGCAGGAAGTCCCGCGACTGGGTGCTGTCGGCCATGTTATAGCCAAGATAGCTTTCGGGAATGGACGCGATCAGCACGCCCTTCTCGTCGCTGATATGAATCTCATCGACCCCGATGATATCCAAAAGCGCCCGATAACGATCCTTATCCTCTACGAGCGAGGGCTCGCTGGCGATGAGCTTGGCGAAGGAGCGGGCGGCACAGAGCGCGGTCTCTTCATAGAGTTCGCGGATCTCGCGAATTGAATTGCGCGTATCCACTATCCGGCGCGCGACATCCTCCGCCCCGAGCCGCATCGCCTCGGAATCGATCCGCCGGATCTTGCGATCGTACGCACACTTGCTGACAAGCACGAGCGCCGTGACGAGCAAACCCGTCACGGCGATCATTAAGAGTGTGGAAGATCGCACTCTGTTCTTCACCAAGACCCCTATGCGTTGGCCTCCGCTGCAGCCTCGCCGCCAGTTCCGCGAATCTTGATGTGCAGCTCACGCAGCTGCTGCTCGGTCACGTAGTTCGGCGCATTCATCATGAGATCCTGCGCCTTCTGGTTCATCGGGAAGGCAATGACCTCACGGATGTTGGGCGTATCGGTGAGAAGCATGACCATGCGGTCGACACCAGGCGCGATGCCACCGTGCGGCGGAGCGCCAAACTGGAACGCATTGTAAAGACAGCCGAACTTCTGCTGCACGGTCTCCTTCGGATAGCCCGCGATCT
>DCIL01000093.1:8941-9109 GCA_002315875.1 Verrucomicrobia bacterium UBA1727
CCATGATGTCGATGCGGTGGTTGCGAATCGCACCCGAGGAAAGTTCGATGCCGTTGCAGACGACGTCGTACTGATAGGCCTCGATCGTGAGCGGCTCCTGCGTATTGAGCGCTTCGAGCCCACCCTGCGGCATCGAGAACGGATTGTGGGAGAAGATGATCTTGCCGG
>DCIL01000093.1:9154-9765 GCA_002315875.1 Verrucomicrobia bacterium UBA1727
GGGAAGTCGACGATCCAGCAGAACCGATAGCAGTTCTCCTCGCAAATCTTGTTCGTGAGATGATGGGCGATATCCTGACGGACGAGACCAGAAAGGCGGTTGCACTCGTCAACGTCGGCCGCCATGAAGAAGAGCGCATCGCCCATTTCCATGCCGGCGAGCTTCTTCATCTCCTCAAGCTGCTCGGGCGAAAGGAACTTCGCGATCGGTCCTTTCAATTCGCCTTCCTTCGTCCAGGAAATGTAACCGAGACCCTTGCCACCGTTCTCCTTGACGAACGCCTCGCGCTTGTCGAACCACGTGCGCGTCTCGACACCGACGATGCCCTTGACGAGAAGGCCCTTCACGAGTCCGCCCGAAGTCGCCGTGTTCGCGAACGCCTTGAAATTCGCCTTCGCGAAGAAGTCGTTCATGTTGAACCACTTGAGCGGATTCCTGAGATCTGGCTTGTCGCTGCCGTAGATCATCATCGCATCGCGGTACTTGATGCGAGGCCACGGAGCGGCGTTGCAGTTCCAAGTCGAGAACTTCGAGAAGGTCTTGCCCACCACGTCCTCGACGACGGCGAAAATCTCGTCTTGCGTCACATAGCTCATCTCGATGTCGAGCTG
>DCIL01000093.1:9815-17376 GCA_002315875.1 Verrucomicrobia bacterium UBA1727
GCCTCGTCGCGGAAGCACGGCGCAATCTGGAAGTACTTGTCGAAGCCCGAAACCTGCAGGAGCTGCTTGAACATCTGCGGCGCCTGAGGGAGGGCGTAGAACATGCCGCGGTGAATGCGGCTGGGGACGAGATAGTCACGCGCACCTTCGGGAGAGGAGGCAGTCAGAATAGGAGTCTGGAACTCGTTGAAGCCCTTCTCCCACATCTGCTGACGGAGGAACTTGATGACCTCGCTGCGCAGAATGAGGTTCTTGTGAAGCTTCTCGCGACGGAGATCGAGGAAGCGGTACTTGAGACGCACGTCCTCCGACTCATCGGCCTTCTCGTCGGGAATGTAGATCGGAGTCACTTCCGAGGCGGACTCCATCACGAGCTCGTTCGCCTCGATTTCGATTTCACCGGTGGGCAGATCGGGATTGATCGTGTCCGCCGTACGAAGTTTCACCTCGCCGGTCACGGTGATGACGCTCTCGAGATGGGCCTTCTCGACAAGACCGAAGAAACTGCGGCTCGGATGCACGACGATCTGCGTAAGACCGTAATGGTCGCGGAGGTCGACGAAAAGGATTCCGCCATGGTCGCGAAGACGGAACATCCAGCCGGAAAGCCGAACCGTCTTGCCCGCGTCTGCCGCGCGGAGTTCATTGCACGTATGAGTACGATATGGATGCATTATTCTTTCTCCATTAAAATTTGCGATATTATACCATAATCAGCCAGTCCGTTAAACTGGACTGATTCGGTCGATGCGAGGCACGCAGGCGAGAAGACGGCGGGTATAGTCGCTCTGGGGACGGGTGAAAACCGTATCGGAATCGCCGACATCCACAAACAGCCCCCTCTCCATCACGCAGACCTCGTCGCACACGTTCTTGACCACGGCAAGATCGTGGGCGATGAGCAGGATGGAAAGTCCGAGCTCGCGCCGCAAATCGCGAAAGAGATTTAGAACGCGCGCCTGAACGGAAACGTCAAGGGCGGATACCGGCTCGTCCGCAATCAGAATATTCGCTCCGGTCGCCAGCGCCCGCGCCACCGAAACGCGCTGGCACTGTCCACCGCTCATCTCACGCGGATATTGCGCGAGCACCGCCTCGGAAAGTCCGACTTTCGACAACAGATACGGAATCTCGAGCCCCGCCTTCGGATGGTGAGAGATTACCTCTTCAAGCATCTGCCTGACGGTCATGCGCGGATTCAAGGAGCCGACAGCGTCCTGGAAGACCATCGCCATCCGATCCAGACATTCGATCTTGCCGCTGAAATCGCGGTTGAGTCCGATCAGCGTTCGGGCGACGGTTGACTTGCCGGACCCGGACTCGCCGACGATGCCGAGAATGCCGCCGCGCTTCAAAGCGAAGGACACGCCCTTCACCGCCTCGAAATTGCCGTAGCGAATTCTGAGGTCGGTTACTTCAAGGATATTCTCGTTTTTCAAAGTCCGGCGATTTCCGCAAGAATCTGCCGCGCCGCGGCCGGCGGATCGTCCGCCGCCAGGATGGGACGTCCCACGACGAGATGCGTGGAGCCATCGCGCACCGCATCCGCCGGCGTCGCCACGCGCTTCTGGTCCCCGACCGCGGCACCTGCGGGACGCACCCCGGGCGTGATGAAAAGCGTGCCCGCCTTGAGCGAACGCGAAAGCGCACCAACTTCCTTCGGCGAGCAGACGAGTCCGTTCGCACCGTTGTCGATCGCGAACTTCGCCATCGCCGCGACCTGATCGGCGGGAGTGCGGCCGACGATACCGACGTCCTCGAGGTCGGACTGATCGAGCGAGGTGAGAACGGTCACCGCGAGAATCTTCGGGGCGGACGCTCCGAATTCCGCCGCGGCATCGGCCGCCGCGCGAATCATCGCCTTGCCGCCGACGGAATGAATCGTCATCAGATCCACCCCAAGCTTCGCTCCGCTCTTCACCGCACGCTCGACCGTGCGAGGAATGTCGTGAAACTTAAGATCGAGGAAGACCTTCTTGCCAAGATCGCGAACGGCCTTGACGACATCAGGACCTTCCGCCGTAAAGAGTTCGAGACCGATCTTGTAAAACCCCACGTCGGGACCAATCGCCTTGATCTTGGCGACCGCTTCATCCCGACTCTGCACATCCAGCGCAACTATCAACTCTGCCATGATTGAAAATCCTTAATTAACTTCTTTGCCGCGCATTATACCATAAAAGGCAAAGCAAAGGGCTCGGTCAACTCAACGCCCCTGCGCTTTTGGTCACTTGCCCCGTTACCTGGCCCCTTCGCCCATATCTTTCGCGGCTTCGCAGCGACTTCATAAAAATAAAGCGCGATTGGGATTAAACGTTTCTCAGCGCGGGGTCGAGGCGATCGCGCAGATAGTCCGCAAGGTGATTAAAGACAAGCACCAAAAGGAAGATGGCGAGCGTGGTGAAGGTCATCTCCCACCAGACGCCCTGCCAGAGACGCTGACGCGCATTGTTGATCATTATGCCCCAGCTGGGCTCGCCCTGCACACCGATGCCGAGGAACGAGATGAAGACCTCGGTGGCGACGGCGGACGGAAACCTGAGCGAGAACTGAATGAGAATCAAGTGCGCGACATTCGGCAGGATGTGGCGGAACATGATGCGCAGATCGGAATAGCCGAGAGTCTTCGCCGCCTCGACGTAAGCGCGGCCGACGTGCTTCATCACCTCGGCGCGGATGGTACGGCAGGTTCCGACCCAGGTCGTAAAGCCAATGCCGAGATAGATGCCGAGCAGTCCCTCGCCCACCACCATCGAGATCGCGAGAATGAAGAGAAGTCCCGGCATGGACGCCACCGTCGCCGTAAGCCAGGTCACGACCGAATCGACCTTGCCGCCGTAGAAACCGGCGAGGAGTCCGAGAATGACCCCGAGCGGAATCGCGATGAGCGAGGTCATGATGCCGACATGAAAGGCGATGCGCGTACCTTGCACGAGCCGAAGCGCTACCGAGCGGCCGAGATTGTCCGTTCCGAGCCAGCATCGCTCGCCGGCCATAGGAGAATTTCCGCCGCGCACGGCCATCGGCGGCAAATAGCGGTTCTCCACATCGACCACGTTGTACGCCGCGGTGACATCACGAGCGGCGGCAACGCGGTACTGAATCTCACCGTACAATGCCGCGAGGGCATACACGGCGAGGACAAAGAGACATATCTTTATCGAAAACTTCACTTGATCCTAACGCGGCGGCCTTCAATCGTGAGGGAATCGGACGCAAGCAGGCGCAGCGCCTCGGGGAAGGCGAGATGCTCCTGAACCTGAATGCGCGCATGCAATGTTTCGGGAGTATCGTCTTCGAGAACCGGCACCGCCTTCTGGACGATGATCGGTCCCGAATCAGTTCCCGAATCCACGAAGTGCACCGTCACGCCCGCGACCTTGCATCCGTAATCGAGCGCCTGCGTCCAGCTGTGAACCCCCGGAAAGGCGGGCAGCAGCGCGGGATGGATGTTGAGAACGCGATTCGGAAACGCCGCGAGAAGCTTCGGCTTGATGATGCGCATGAAGCCGGCGAGGACGACCGTATCGACTCCGGCCGCCTTGAGAATCTCGATGCAACGGTCTTCGGCCGGACCTTCGAGCTTCGTCTTCCACGGGGCGCAATCGAGATATTCCGAACGGATGCCGTGCTTTTTGCCGCGCTCGAGAATCTTCGCGTCCGCGACATCGGCGAGCACGATCTTGATGTCCGCATCGAGCGTGCCCGCCTCAATGGCATCGACAATGGACTGCATGTTCGATCCGGCGCCGGATCCGAGAACTCCAAGATGTAATTTGCTCATACTGATACTATTGGATTTTTACGATTGGATTTCAAAGACGAACGAGGGCGAGGACAACGGCCAAAAGAACGAGGACGAACGCGAGAAGACGGCGAGAGAGCGGGGCCTTCGCCTCGGGAATTTCAGGGACTTCTTCGCCGCGATCACGCTTCATGATGCGGTAAACGCCGCGGAGCGCGAGCGGAAGGCGTCCTTTTGGCGTAGCGAGCACCGCGGCTACGATCAGCAGCGCGAGCACCACGACAACACGTAGGAATTGAATGACCATCAGCTTAAAACGAGGGTTGCGATGCCGGCGAGAATGCAGTACGGACCGAACATCCAGAACTTATCGCTCTTCAGGGACTTCAGAAGGAACTTGAGCGCAAAGTATCCGACCGCCGCGGCAATGATACCTCCGAAGATGACGAGCGGCCACGACTGTTCGACGAACGATGGAGATGTGTTCTTCATCGCCTTCAAAATCTCCAGAAGCGCGGCACCGGCGATCGGGGGAACGGACATCAGGAACGAGAACTCCGCACTCTTCTCGGGATCGACGTTACAGAGCTTGGCGGTCGAAATCGTCATACCCGAACGGCTAATGCCCGGAAGAATCGCGATTGCCTGCGCAAGGCCGATGACAAAGGCGGTGAAATAATTCACTGAGAAATGTCCATTACGCATGAACTTCGTGAGGATGAGAATGACACCAGTCACCATCAGTGCGAGACCGATGGCCATAGGATCGGAAAAGAGTTCTTCGAGCTGATCCTTGAAGAACACTCCCACCAATCCCGCGGGCACCGCCGAGATGACGATCTTCAATACATAAGACCAATCGCGGCGTCGCAAAATCTTGAAGATGATTGAGAAATAGAAGACACAGATAGAAAGGAGCGTGCCGACATGAAGGAAGATGTCGAGACGAATTCCCGGCTCCTTCATGCCGAGCAGCAGTTTTCCGAGTGCGAGGTGTCCCGAACTGGAAATCGGCAGGAACTCGGCTATACCTTGTAATATCGACAGTAACGCAACATCAAACATAACACTCCTCTTACTTTGAAAACTTACCTGACCGAGGGCGAGAGCGGATAGCGTCCGAACGCTTCGGAATATACGCCGAGTCCGTTGTCGGACTCAACCTTGATCCGCACCTTGCCGTCCTTGACGTCCTTCGCCGCGACTGGCACCTCGACAAGATAGCCGTAACTGCCGGCCTCATAGAGATAGCTGCCCTTCGACCATCCGAGCGGAGGTGGTTGCGAAAACCACGAAAGGATGCCGCGGCTGTCCGCCGGATCGTCCGGCAGCACCGTCTCCTTCGCAAGCGATCCGTTCACGAAGACCTTGATCTTCGCAGGGAACTTGTCCACCGCGCTCGTCTGCGGATAGCTATTGCGGTTCTTGGAACGGTCAAGAGCACCACCACCGAGCATCCAGTCGATACCCTTCTTGATGTTACTGTCAAAGTCCTTGGCGTTCTTGCGCTTCGCCGAAAGCTCGGCAACGAACGTACCGCCCGCGGCGGGCGCGGAAAGCACGAACTCGACGAAACCCTTGCCGAAACCGTTGTATTTAAGACCGCTGAGAACGTTCGTAGTCCCTCCGGACCAATTCGACGCGACGATCGTTCCAAGGAAATCGGACGACGACTGCCGCGGCTTGGTCGCAAACGACCAGAAGTTTCTCGCGATCTCCTTGCCGTCCGCCATCAGCTTGAACACGATCACACCGGCGGACGGCGAGGACGGCACGGTGAAATCGAAGTTCCAGAGGACCTCGTTCTGCCAGGACTTCGCCGGAATCTTCTTAGGAAGCATCGAGCACGATCCGTACTGTTTCTTGCCGAGTCCGTCAAAGTACCAGTCGCAGACGACGAGCGAAAGAATCTTTCCGGCATACTTCTCGGTCACCAATGACACGCCGACGGGAATCGAAAGCTTTTCACCCTCCGACACGAAGCGCCCCGTCTCCTGTCCCGTCTTGCCCTTCGCGTCCGCCGTAAAGAAGACGGCCGCGTCCCGATGGAGATCGGCGAGGGACATCTCGGCGAGGTCCTCGAAGCCGGACTCCTTCCAGGTGCGATCGAAGCGGACGTAGCCATTCCATTCGTTGATGACATCGTGATGTTCGGTGTAAAGCCAGCCGGCGCACTTGAGATGGCGGCGGAAGGCATTGATCATCAGATGGTAGTCCCAGGTGAAATCGCAATCGCCGGCCGAACCCGTATAACCCCAGACGTTTCCGCACTCGGAATTCATCATCGGCTCGCCGCGCTGCACGTTGCCGCCGATGAAGTTATTGCGGGAGCCGAGAACGTTATCAGCGCACTGACGCGCGACTAAGCCCTCCCAGCTAACTCCAGGCGCGTAGGCGTGCCAGGAATTGACATCGGTCACGACATGGTCACGGTTGCAGGGCGACTGATCCTCGACGAGGCGAGTGGGATCGAGCGCCTTCGCCTTGCGATAGCAATTCGCGACGGCGCGCTGGGACTGCTCGCGGTAGACGCGCTTCTTGCCCTTGCCGGACGCGAGGCCCATCTCAAGCGAACGGTTGGAAAAGAGTCCCCAGGTCTCGTTGAAAAGCGTCCATTGGTAAATGCACGGATGATTGAAATCGCGCTTCACCATGCCTTCGAAGCATTTCCAATGCTCCTCGAACATCTTCTCCGAAACGTTGCCCCACGCACACGGCACGTCGGCCTGGATGAGGAGCCCGAGCTTATCCGCCCAATAAAGCTTCCTGGGCACCTCGACCTTGATGTGGATGCGGTTACCGGACAACGCAAGCTTCTTGGAAATGAGAATCTCCTCCTTCATGAACTCGTCGGAGGGGAAGGTATAGAAGCCGTCCGGATGATAACTCTGGTCAAGACAAAGCTGGAGATAAATGGGCTTACCGTTCAAGGTCACGTACGCATCGCCGTTCTGATTCTTGCCGACCCCGATTTCGCGAAAACCGAAGTACGACTTGATTTCATCATTTCCGAAGGTAAGTTCGACATCATAGAGATTGGGCTCTTCAAGCGTCCAGAGTCGGGGCTTTACGAGCGGAATCACGACGGACTTCACCATCTCGCCGGGTGCGAACTCAACGAGCGTGGTCTTGCCGTCCATCTTCACCGCGGCGGACTTCATCTCCTTCGCGGGGGCTGAGAGCCGAAGTGCCGCGGTCACCGAACCGGAGGCGATCGAAGGCATGAAGCGCGCTTCTTCGAAATAGACATCGCCGCGGGCTTCGAGATAGACGGTCTGCCAGATGCCGCGCACGTTGCCATAGCCCTGCTTGCCGTAGAGGTAATGTCCGCCCATCGCGGTCGTCGGATTCGGATCCCACACCTTGAACTCGAGCGGCTGCGCCTTGCCCCATTCGACAAATTCGGTCAACTCGAACTCGAAAGGAACATATCCGCCGGAGAAATCACCGACCTCGTTACCGGCGAAGGTGCAGGTCGTGTCGTGATCGGACGCACCCACGACCACGAACACACGTTTGCCCTTCCATGCTTCGGGAATCGTCACCATGCGCCGGTAGTAGCCGGTGTCACCTTCGTTCTTGACCCCCGAGAGTTTCGAACCCCAGCCGAACGGCACCACGATCTTGCGATCGTACTTACCCGCGGCAAAACCGAAGTCCCACTCGCCATTGAGATTCTGCCATTGCGGACGCTCCCAGTCCGGCCGCGGATGCTCCTTGAGCGGAATTGCCGCAGAAAACGAATTTGACAGCAGAAAAGCGAAGATCAGGGACAGTGTGATTTTCATATGGCCGAGGTAATTGCAAAACCCTCCT
>DCIL01000060.1 GCA_002315875.1 Verrucomicrobia bacterium UBA1727
CCATCGGGACCCTTTTCGCCGTCCGGACCCGTCTTGCCGTCAGTGCCATCCTTACCCTTCTCGCCTCGTTCGCCCTTTGTGCGTTTGAGTTCGATCTCAACCTGTTTCTCGAGTTGGTCGAGTCGGGACAAAATGCCATCACGAAGGGAAATCCATTTCCCCTGATAGAATTCGTCCCACCGTTTTTTTGGATCTCTTGGGTCAGCCATTGTTTTCAGTTGATGAATTCGGGATCTGGTCCTTTGTTGCGAATCTTATCATTTTCAATCTTAGCTGCGGCAGCGAGTTTACGCAAGGCGATCGCGACATTGTTTGCAGCATCGATTTGATTATTCAAAGTTCCCACTTCCGCATTAATAGCATTTTGATCGACTTTTCCACCGAACAATCCATTCCTGACGCCGTTAAGTTCCTGATAGACGCTATTGCCATAAATGTTGGCCCCATGAAAATCAAACGAAGCACCGGTAACGGAAACGCTGACCGCAGTGGCGGCCGCGGCTGCCCCGGTCGCCGTGGCCTCAAACGCATGAGAGTTTCTGGTGAAACCGTTTTTGTCCTTGCTCTTGCTGTTTCCGGGATCGCCTGTCGCGCCCTTCTTTCCAGGATCACCGCGTTTCCCTGGCGCACCCGGCAACCCTTCCTCGCCCTTTTCAAGAGGAGTTTTCAGCAGATATTCGAGTTTTCCATTGACAATATCCAGCCGATTCTGCACATCGGACACGAACTTGTCAAAGATCTCCTTGAACGCCTCGAATGGTATCGTTTTCTCGCTCATATCAATTATTAGCGGACAATGCCGCCACCTCGTTTTGCAAGGCGGACAGTCGCGTTTTTAATTCCGATGTTTCCTTCCTCATTGCAAAGGCCTGGGTAATCGCTCCACATGTACGATCGCTTATGGCATTCCTACCAGCCCATAACCCAGAAAGGACGTTATCCAGCAATGTACCGCTGAAAAGCTTCGCCATCAGACCGAACTTGTACCCGGTTATTGATAAACTGAACCCAGTAGCAGAAGCCTGCAACGCGGTCGCGTTGACATTTACGATCTTGGCGGAAAACGACTTCGTGCCAGCTCCCGCGTTAGCGCCATCCGGATTGAACTCGGCGGACGCCCGCTCGCCTTGTGCTCCGCGGTCGCCCCTCGCACCCCTTTCGCCGTCGGTACCGTTCGTGCCGTCCTTTCCCTTGTCGCCCTTGTTGCTACGCGCCTGCGCCTTCTTGAGATTGGCCTCAGGATTGATGAACGACTTGCTGAGACGGTCCATCGTCGGACCCCAGGTCTCGTCCAAGAACTTGTCTATCGCCTCGTTCTCCTTCTCTTCCGGAGTTGGCTCACGACCATTGCGAGTGCGTCCCATATCGTTAATCCTCCTTCTCCGACTTCGGTCCGAACCGCAGCATCAAGCGGTAGAACGCCGAGCGAACGCTCCCAACGTCCCTGATCTCGAACGGCGACACGCTGTTCGTCACCGTGCCCACCACCGACCAGATCCGTTGCGTCAGCGCAAGCGTGCGCTCGTAATCAAAGTACAGATCAAATCCGGCATCCAAATGTGAATTCAGCGCCTCAACCCGATTGCTGGCGACGAACGCTTTCGGCTGCAAACACAAATTGGTCGGCATCGATTGGATGGCGACATCCAATGCCAGGCGCGAAAACTCGTTCGTGACATCGAGTCCCGCTACATAACTCTGCCAGCGGACGACTTTGTTATCTCCGATGCCGTTCAGGAACGTCTGCTTTCCCGCAACCGTCTTCCCCGCGAGATGGGTCTTCGCAAAAGCTCCGTTGGTCGGGATCAGAATCGCGGCCTCGACGGAATTCGAGATTATGACCTGCAATGGTCTGGACCTGAGCATGACATCTCCGTAGGTCGAAGGCGCAAGCGTCACGGTGCTCGCAGCATCGTAGACATTGGTGCCCGTAGGCAGAAACACGGTTGACCCCGTCGGCAGACCCGGCGCCGTCGTCGCCGCCTGCGCAAGCTTCCATCCAGCCGTTTCAATGTCATTGGTCGTCGCCGGCAAGGTCAGCGTCTTGCCGGATAGGAATGAGTACTTGCAAGGCGTCAGCGCATCGAATCCCACGAGATTGTAAGGCCGCTTGTCATCTTCAAGTTTAGTCACCGTACCTGTGGAGTTCGTACCGACAGCACCGCTATCACCTACCATCGACTCGCCTAAATACGTCTTGGCCTTGAAATAGCGCGTATCAACCAGCGAACCGCTGTCGCCGCCACGACCGCCGACTCCCCCACAACCGCCACGCCCGACTGCGGCACCCGTGCCGCCCGCACCACCGGCTCCACCCGGCTGTCCCTCACAGAAGAACAGGTCATTCGTCGCGATGTCCGTAATCTTGGTACCGCAGTAATATCGTCCCGAGTGCGTAATCTTCACGAGCGCAATTCCATTCGTCGCCGCCGAGCCGCCGACTCCGCCAATCAAATTGGTAACCGCGACATTGAGATACACCTCGCCAACCTCGTCAGGCGACCGCGCCGGGACCGGTTCAACCGCGAGGCATACGCTAACCGTGCCATTGCGAAAGAGATTCGTGCTCGCGGCCCCTGCCGTGGCGTACGAACCAAACGCTCCGACACCTCCGATCGCCGCGCCGCCACCGCCGCCACCGCCGCCACCACCGGCACCGGACGCCGGCTGACCATCATCCTGCACATCGACACCGGTATCATATCCCGTAAAATTTCCGGAAACGCTGACGGCGACTCCTTCGCTGGCAGAACACAAGACACCACTCGGGGGCTGACCTCTGGTCGGCGAGAACGAGGAAAGCACATAATATTTCCCGGACGCACCAAGGCCACCGCTCGCCGCCGCGCCGCCCGCGCCGCCCTGGCAATTAAGTGTTCCCTTGCCATAGACGGCCAACTTCGATCCCTTTGGAACGAGAATTCCTGGACCTCCTCCGGAAGCCGACGTACCCGCAGCACCTCCGGCGGGGATATTAAAAATCGCCAAATGGTTGGTCAAACCCCTGTAAAGCTTGTCCTCGTAATTCGTGACCGCCGGCGAAGATGCGTTGCCGCCCACGGTCGCCGCGAAGCCAGTGCCACCGCGGCAGGTAAGCTTCATCCCCTCGGGAATCGCGATATAGACCGTGGCATTGCTCGCGACCGCAAGTCCGGGCGATCCCGCCTGTTTGCCGTCCGCGGCATTCGCACCCACGAACTCGAGATTGTTGGTCAGATAGTAGACAGTACGGTCCTTGAGCTCGCGCGTATCTGACTTCAGCACCTCCAACTTGAAGTTGCCGGACGCCAACTCGGAATGCAACTCTGCCGCCGACCCTCTGGAGATCAGCGAGAGCGAAAACAATAACAGCACTATGAACCGTGTCTTCATTACGCTAACTCGCACTCCTACTCCGCACCCGATCCGTTGGCCGCATCCGATGTCTTGCGCTCCGAGAGGTCCTTGAGCAACTGGGCGTTAAGATCAAGCTGATGGCCGTGAATGGTCACGCTCGTCGACTTGCCGTCCACGACGGTGTTCAAAACACCCTTCAGTGAGTCGGCATGATTCTTCATCTGCTCACTGAAGGTCTTGGCCCGCAGCAACTCGCGCTGGGTGATGGTGAGATCCTGATCAGCCCCTCCGAACTGGCGATAGGCGTCGGACGTAAACTCCGCATCGCCGCCAGCCCAGCCGTTGGCATCGGTCGCGGACGCACCGGTGATGCTGACGCCTGAAGCCGTCCCTCGGAAATTCCCCGTCGGCAGCGCACCGGCCTTGCCGGACATCTCGGACAGTCCGCAAATGCCGACACCGAGATCGGCGATCGGCCGCCGCTTGCCGTCCGGCGTCTTGCCCGCCTTCCAGGCCTCGAGCGTCTTGTTGATGGAATTGAGTCCACTGCGCTCGGCGAGTTGCTTGAACGCCTCGGTGACCGTCGAACGCTTCTGGGTAGCGAGATCGACTACCGCGCCCGCGATCATCGTCTCGCCGCTCTCTGTCGTGACATTGCCGCCCATCGCATCGTTCATTGATGCGGAGAAAAGTCCATTCATCCGCACGTTCGCCCCGGTGACGGTAACGCCGCTGGACGCACCGATCTCCACCTGCGAATCATACTCGCCGCTCGCACCGATCACCCGCCTCGAACGCGCGACGATGCCATTGCCGTTGATCGTAGCGGACGATGCCCCGGACGCACACTGCACCTTGCCCTCGCTCTCGAGCACCACCGCATTGTTGCCGTTTATGGAGACGGATCCGGCGTTGATGCGCAGCTCGCCGGGCGTCGTAAGCGAGATGCCGTTCTCGGCGAACGCGACGATCGATCCGGCCGTGCGCATGCGCAGCGTAAGTCCGCCGGCCGACGGATCGGACTCGAGGCGGAAGCCTTCGACGAGTTCCCTGGCGAGGTCTCTGACCGCCTGGGCGGACGCCTTGCCGGGCTCGGCGAAATAACGAGTGCGGGCGGCGCGGATGCGCGGTGCCGCGCGCGAGTAGACGGTGTTGTAGCAGCGCTGATCGTTAGCGAGAAGCGAAAGCTCCTGCAGATAGGCAATGCACGTGCCGTCGACGATTCGCTGCTCGAGCATGGCCACCGGAGAATCGACATTCGAGAAACCGATTTCGTCATAATCGCCGTCGGGCGCACGTTCGCCGGTCGGCGGAGCATAGCGCAAGGTCGCACTCGAGCGCGCCCACTTGTCGCCGTCCTCAGGGAAATCACCGGGACTCGTCGTGCGGTCGGGCACATATCCTGCGAGCACCAGCCGGTCGCCGAGGTCCTCGACGAGAATGCGCTCGCCGACACGCGGAAAACGATAGAGTCCCTGACGCTTGCCTCCGAGCGGCATCGTCATCGCAACGTCCATCACCGCCCCCTTGTCTCCGTTCGGATTCGCCACCAGAAAGATCCACGGCGTCTCGGGCGTCGACCGCGGCGAGATGACGATCGTGTTCTTCGCCTGCGTCTCGCTCCAGTCGCCGTTCCGGTCGCAGACGACTGCCTCGAAGACGCGGCGTCCAGCGGACGGACGCATCGGTTGCGCCGGCAGCACCCAGCGGCGCTCCGCATCGTCCGAAAAATCCATCGCGTCGAACGTCGCCGCGAAGTTACCCTTCTCGCCTTCGCCGAGGCGCACCGCGAGACGCGAACGGACGATCTTGGCCTTGAGCGTCGTATCGGAATCACCGGACGCATCGAGGAATCCGGTAAGCGCGATCACCTTGCCGGGCATCGCCGCGACGGACGCCGTCTCGCCCTGCCAGGCGTCACGCGCCAGCGCGAGCCGCACCTTGAGCGCCTCCGTCGCCCGCTGAAAATCGTCCTCAATCGACTTGTCGTCCGCATGCTCGCAATATCCAGCCGGTGCGTCGGAGAGAAGCCAGCTACGCACGCTCCCAGAGTCGCCGAACTCCTTTTCGAGCGCCACGCTCTTCATCGGACGCAGAAAGCGCTCGCGCACGTAGTCGACGCCGATGGCACCCGCCGCGGCGAAACGCTTCATCGGAAAACTGCCGGACTGCTGCTTGACGCACGAGAAGTTCAGCGTCTCGCCGTCAGCATACCCGTCGAGATTCTCGAAGCCGAGCGCACAGCAGGACGGGAAGGACTTGCCGTCCGAAAGATAAAGCTTTTCGGGCCCCTGCTCGTCATGCGCGAAAGCATACGAAAGACCGTAACGCGCGAGAATACGATGGAGGAAGTCCCAATCGGTCTCATCGTCCTGAACGAAGCGCACCTTGCCCGAGTAGGCCTCGGCATCGACATGCGCGCCATCCACAATCGCCGAGATGTTATGGCGGCCGAGCACCGCCTGGATCGTCTTGAGCGGCGTCGTATCGGAATAATCCTGAGTCCGCCGCGCCTGCTTGAGTCCCACAAGCGTCGGCTCGATCACAAAGGAATAGAGCGAACCTTTCGGCTTCTCTGAGGAGAACTGCGCAAGCCATTCCGGACGCATCGACGCCGGACCTTCATGACACACCGCCGTGACAATGCCATCAAGATGGCGCTTGACGAGTCCATTCTCGAAATACTGCTCAATCGTCACGACGACCCGCTTACCGAGCGCCTGCGCCTTGAGGTCCGCGGGAGTGCGCACCTTTTCGGAAGCCGTCGTCACCACGGCGCGATACGGCTCGCCGAGTCCCTCGACAAGCTCCAAATTCCAGGCGATGACGTCCGAACACGCCCCACCCTCAATCTTCATAACCAACTTCGACTTCATCTCTACTTTCTCATTTCTACTTTCTCATCTCTCATCCCCTACACTATCCACGTCGGCTTGCCCGGCGCGAGAATCGGCGTCGTCACCGGCACGCCGGTCGCTGGATTCACACCGACGACATTCGCCGTCACGGCGCCAACGGGACGCCCGCCGAAGAGCATCGTCGGATGGACGGGCACGGTCACGACGCCCGTGCACGCCGGTCCTGCAACAGCATCGCCGACGCAGCAAACTGGAAGCCCCATCACGATGCACTTCGGATATCCAGGGCCCGTGACAGTGTCCCCGGTCGCAGTCTGTTTCGCAATTGTTCCAATAGGTCCTGGCATATCTAAATCAATCGTATTATATCACATTATCGGGCATTACTTCTGAAAGACCCCTTTTCCGCCATCGCGAGATTGTTGAGCGCCTGAGCGGTAGCGAGCATGCAGTTGACCCAGGTGTGATAGCGGTCATCCGTCCGCTCGACCCCCTTGATCCACCACGTGTTGATGAAACCATCCGATTCCTGCATCCGCGTCGCAGTCGCGCCGAGAGCGCGCGCCTTCGCGAGATAGTCCGGCTTCTTGGTCACGCGCCAGAGCGCGAGATACGTGTTGATGAAACGGTCCGCCGACGCGTCAATCGGATTGTAGCAGTGATATTGCTCAAGCGCACACGGCGTCATCCAACGCGAATAGGGCATGCAGAAATATTCCCACGAGCCGTCATCGCGTCCGTTCGGGGCGGCGCGCTCACCGTAGGGAGGCGTCCACTCGACGAACTGGTCCTCGGAGAAACGAACGATCTCCTCGGCCTGGGCGAGACGCGTGGCATCGCCAGGGAAGCGCTCGAGAAGATACGTCGCCGTCTCGCAGGCGGCGTGCTTCGTGAGGTTGGACCAGCGTGCCGTCGCCGGACGGATATCCTCGAATTGTCCATCCCAGTTCCAGTCCCTAAGCGCGCCCTTCTCAATGAACGCGAAGGCGCGATCTGCAGTAGCGCGGTATTCCGCCTTGCCTGTCACGCGAAAGAGGTCCTCAAAAAATCCGATCACGCGCTGCGGCTGAAGCCGGTTAGACACATACTCCTTGCCCGTCGCGGCATTCTGCAAGAGGAACCACGTGCCGTCCTTTCCCTGAAGTTTCATATAAGTCGCCGCGATGCGCTCGGCCGCCTCCAGGTACTTCGCATCCTTTGTCGCCTCGTACAGGGTCACGAAGGACGAGCCGCACTGCGCGGGATAGATGAGCATGATGCGGTCCTCCTGTCCGACGAACCGTCCGTACTCGCCACCGTTCGCATAAGTACGCGTGAAGTACGCGAGCGGTTGACCCGCCGGCACCGACTCCGCGATCAGATAGTCCGCAGCGCGTTTCGCAACCCCAAGGCATTTGTCGCGAAGCGGCAGATGGTTGCCGCTGAGGTTGTTTGCGTAGCGGACGAGCGCCGAGATCTGCGACGAGAGCATCTTCGACGGATAACCGCTCAGGTAGTAGTCCGGATCGGGACGGCCATTGCGGAAAAGATACTTCGTCTGATCCATATTGAGGTAGGCGTCCATCACCCGCATGTACGCAAGCCCGAACGACTTCGTCGCCTGCGGATAGCTGTCGTCGAAGGCGGACTTCTTCCAGAACGTGCGCCGTCCCGCCTCGCCCTTCGCCGTTCCGTCCGCCGCAACACCGCGGCAGACGACCGTCACATAGCCGACGGGCAGTTCCTTCCAGACCGACTTGAGCGACGCAGTCGGCGTCGGAGCGTCGAACTTCTTGACGCGGTGCCAGTCGTCCGTCACCTCGTAGACGTACTTCGCCGCCCCATCGACCGTCTTGAATCCGAAGGCCGGCGCCTCGATGAAGCGCGTCGAAAAACCGTTCCAGAACTCTCCGTTCGGAGCCTGACCCCACTCGCCAGCGACAGCTGCTTCGGTCCACTTGCCGGGACGACGGCAGATGAGCGTGCGCTGTCCCGCGATCTCAGCATCGAAGATGGTCGCATCGGACTTGGCGTCGTAATACTGGATGAGACGGACGCGGTAATCGCGGTCGAGTCCGCGCACTCCGCCAATGACCACGTTTCCTGCACTATCGCGGCGGTAGCGCGATCTCTCCGGCGCGCCACCACCGAGGAACGCGGCCTCGCGACGCGAAGGATCAATGGAGAATTTGAAGTCAGGAAGCTTCGATGCGGACTTGAACACGAGCGAGAACTTCTCGCCGGCGCTGAGAGCGTACTCGCGCGGCGGCACGGGCGGCGCAATCTCCGGAACCCACTTGAGTCCGAGATGTCCGTCAGGATACGATACGACTTCACGGAAGACGAGCCAGCCGCCCCAGCCGTAGAGGTGGTTCAACCAACCGATATAAAGGCGCCGTCCGTCCTTCCAATTGGAAACCATCGGCACGCTCAGTCCCTCGTAAAGCGAATCGGGTTCATGCGTCCAATTGACGAAGGACGCCGCCGCGCCCGTCGCCGAATACGCCATATTAGTGAAGCCCTGCAACAAGTAGCGGTGTCCGTTCATTTCAAAGAGCGAGGGACAGTCCCCACGGAACGGAAGCTTCGCGTCATGGAGCTTCCAGTCAAGGAGATCGGTCGAGCGGAAGATGCCGATCGAACCACCGTAACTCGTCACGAGCTCGTAGCGTCCATCAGGAAGATTGTAGACGCTCGGATTCTGCGCATCATTGATGATCACTCCGGAATTGCGGAAGTGAACGCCGTCCTCGCTGATCGCATAAGTTCCTCCGAGCGGCACGCCCTTGCATTGCGGATAGCGTTTGGAATGCCAACCGAAGGCGAGGGCGAGTTTTCCATCCTTGAGAAACGGAGTGCCGGTGCCGCAGGTCTGCCAGGTTTCGGTGATCGGGACGGCAAACGGATGCTCGGACCAATGAACGAGATCGTCCGACGAAAGATGGGCGAACTGGTGACGTCCCGTACCGTTGCCGCTCATGTGATGACGGCGATCGGAAAGATAGAAAACATGAAGTCGTCCGTTGAGATACGCTGGCGCGACGTCACCGACCCAGACATTGAAATCAGAGGGTGTCCAGTATTGAATCGATCTTTCGATAGCTCGACTTTCAGTCACACGAGGAATCGCATCTGAAGCGGCTCTTCTCGTAAGCGCGGCAGATCTAACGCGAGGAGAACGGACGACTTCCGCGGCATTCGTGGGCACGACGACGGGATAGGCGGGAATGGGAAAATCCTCGTCCACGTTCCCCTCGACGCAAATCGCCCAGCGCGGCGGATCGTATTGCAAGATCACGCTGTGGACACCTTCTGCCGACCGCTTGAGCAGTCCGAGCGGAATGCCGACGCGCCCCGCCTTCTCGACGATCGTCGCCTCAAGGATGGGACAACTTCCGTCCGCCATGCGGAAATTGAGATAGTTTCCGCGAGAGCGGTCGTATCCCGCCAACTTCGCATCCGCACCCGCCTGGCGCAACACGAGTTCGGCTGGACCGAACGAATACAGTTTCTCCACTGCGGCCGCGGGTTTCGTAAGATCAATGTCGAGCCGAACGGTAAACCCGTCACTCTTCGGCATGCACACGGCACAAAACACAATTGCCAAAATACTGTTCATCCTATAACCTCCACATCTATGATGTCAGAATTATACCATATTCAGAAAAGCCAGTTATCAGTTGAAACGCCAAAACAGGCGTGTCGCATTTGAA
>DCIL01000071.1:0-5262 GCA_002315875.1 Verrucomicrobia bacterium UBA1727
CGCCGCCAATCGCGAAAACGCCCCCAAACGGGCAGAATCGGCCTCTCAGGCCGTCAAACGCATAGTCTTATGCGTTGGGAAAGTTGTAATGAGGAGAACCTGTTACTTATTCAACAGCTCAGCGAGGGAGTCCTTGCGCTGGAAGCCAACGGACTGCGCGGTGATCTGTCCGTTCTTGAAAACGAAGATCGCGGGAATGGACATGATGCCGTACTTCGCGCAAAGCTCGGGATTCTCATCCACATTGACCTTGCCGACCTTGATCGCATCGCCCTTCTCCTTCGCCAGCGCCTCGAGTTCGGGAGCGAGCATGCGGCACGGACCACACCAGGTTGCCCAGAAATCAACGATTACGGGCTTCGCTGACTTGAGGACTTCCGCCTCGAAATTGGCGGCATTGAGCGTAATTTCCATTTTCTGATTCTCCTTTGCCTTTTTGTTTTCTGAAGTCGACACGGCCGTCACGGACGGACGATTGGTCGGCGCGGATTGCGCCACCGCTTTCGCCGCGGTGCATCCGGCAAAGCCGATCAGCAATACGCCCGAAACGATAGAAACGCCGCGGGCGTGGGATTTGAAGAAGTTGAACGTTGATTGGAGTTTGTTTATCATAAGTGCTGAAAGAATGAAGGGAATGGCCATGCCCGCCGAATATTCCGCAAGCAGCAACGCGCCCTTGAGCGCACCGCCCTCGCTCGCCGCGGTCATCAGCGCCGCACCAAGAAAAGCGCCCACGCAAGGTGTGAGGGCGACGGAAAAAACCATGCCGAACAGGAACGCCTTGACGAAACTGACAGGTCTCACCGTGCCGCCGGCCATACCCTTGAAGGGAAGCGGAATGTTGAAGATGAAGCCGAGGCCGAGCAGCGCGATCACCGCGGCGCAGACAAGATTGACGACGGTGCGATGCGCGGCGAGCGCGGACCCGATCGAGCCCGCGAAAACGCCGAGCAGGATGAAGACCGTGGAGAAGCCGAAAACGAACCCGAGGGAGTTGAGCAGAGGAGAACGCTTCTCCCCGCTCATGTAGATGAGATACACCGGCACCATCGGCAGGATGCACGGCGAGATGAACGAAAGAAGTCCCTCAAGAAACGTCACTTTACTTCTCCAACCGCTTTGCGATCACGAGTCCACTGATGAACTTGGCGCGGAACTTGTCACTGTCCTCCACCATCAGAATTCCCTCAAGCGCAGCGATGCGAGCGGCGAGGCGGGGACGAAGCGCGGCAATTTCATCTGCCGAATATACGGCGGGAACATTCGCAAGATCGCCGGCCTCGTCACGCTCCTTGTCATAGAGCTTGAACCACTTCGCATCGTTCGTGAGCTTCCAAAGCGGCGCGTGGACGCTCGCCGCCTCGACGGCATCGGCGAACTTCGCCGCGGTCGCCTGGGCGAGAAGTTCAGATACCATCTTCGCCTTCGCGGCCGCCCCCATCGCGGCAAACGCGGCTTTCTGCTTTTCGAGCACAGGCAGAAGATCAGCGCCGGAAATCGGACGCGGCTTGCCGGGCTCCACGACCTCGTCGTAGACGCGCACGAAGTCCACCTCAAAGAACTCGGGCAATTTCGCCTCGAAGATTTCGGGGACGGGCTTGCCCCAGACGAGCTTGTTGCGTCCCTCGGTAAGTCCGCCATCGTTGCCCGCCGCCTTGCGGTATCCGCCGACTTCGGTCGATACGAGCACAAACTGCTCAACGTGGGATACGGGCCAGTTCTGTTCGCCGACCTTCTTGCCGTCGCAATAGAAGGCGTAGCCCTCGGGACTCCAATCGCAGCCGTAATAATGCCAACCGTCCGCAGTCTCCTCGTGCTTGTACTTGAAATGATCAAACCAACAACTGTCATTTCCGTATCCGTTGAAACCGTTGCCGCCGACCATATAGCCGTCAATGAACTGGCGGTAATTCTCCATGATGTCCGTCTCGATTCCGCAGGTCGCGGGATTCGATGTCGAGCCGATGCCGGGCGCCTGAAGCCAGAAGGCGGAATGCCAACCCTTGTACTTCGGCTGGCGGCAACGAATCTCGAAGTAGCCGTACTTCTTCATGAAGAGCGGACGGCGATATTTGCCGAACGGCCAGAAGCCGGCGGTATCCCGCGGGACATCGTAGGTGAGCGAACCGGTCTGAAGATGCGGCGAGACGAAGTCGTTGCCCTTGCGGACGAGATTGAGTTTGACAGTTTCGCCCGTCATCTCGACGCCTTCGAAGTTATGGGAGAATGCGGGGAAGTCGTGTCCCCAGAAACTCTCGCGGCACATCCACTTCGTGCGGTCAATCTCCTTGCCGTCGAACTCATCGTTCCACACGAGCTTCCACTTCTTCTCTTCAGGCAGTTTCGAGGGCGCCTTGCCGGAAACTGTCACGCAGTCAACCTCTACCGACTTGCGCATCTCACTCTTCGCATCGACGAAGCGAGCCGAAGCGGTGAGGGCGAGGATGGCGAGTGTGAGAGCGAGAGTGAGAGATTTTGTCATTGCCTGAATCCTAACGTCTTACGTCTTATGCCTTATGTCCTAATTTTACCTTACCGCGAAGGGATAGCTGAAGGATGTAACGGGGACGCCTTGCGCATCGTAGAGCCAGACATTCGGCTTGTCCCATCCCTTCCAGAGATAATGCACGGCATCGGGCTTGCCGCGACCCGCAGGCGAAGCGACGAAGACCGTTCCGTCATCGCGAAGCACGGGCTTGGCCTCAACCCAGTCATTGCCGAACTTGAGTTCGAAACCACGCGGCGTACCGCGTCCAGAAAGCTTCGCCTCGCTCGCGAACGAAATCTCCGCGCCCTTATCAGTAAGCTTGGCGGCCTTGAAGACCGGCGGAAGCGCGATCTTCTTCTCTCCGTACACGAGACGCCGCGCGACACGAGCAAGGCGCTCGCCGACAATCGTCTTGTCATGGGGGTGAACATCCTTTTCCCAGCCGCTGTCGAGCGTCGGCGCGGCACAGAAAGCCGGCAGAACGTCCGCAAGCTGACGCTGACGGCTACGCACCACGGGCCAGCCGAGGTTGCCCTTGTTATCCGGCGCCATTGACGGAAGCTGCGCGACCACGAACGGCAGTTCCTCGCCCCACTTCTCACGCCAGGTGCGAATCATCGTGCCGAGCATTTCACCGAAATGCCAGGCGGGATCGCCGTCGCGGAACGCCCAGCTCTCGCTCTCGCCCTGATACCAGAGAACGCCAGCACAAGTGAGACCGACCATCGGCGCGATCTTCGAATTCCAGTGAGCGGCGGGAATGCGGTGATGCGGCCAGCCGGTGTAGGCGATCGGAGAGGCGGGACGAGGCCAGGGATACTTCCCCTTGCCGGTGCGCGCCTTGATCATGTCATCAACGTACTTGTCGATGTCCTTCGCCCGCTGCAGACAGGCGCCGCAGAAGCCGTTGGTCGCGATCCAGTCCTCACTCTCGCGCTCGTAACGCAGACGGATCGCCTTGAAGGACGGATCGCGGTCGAGGCATTCATACGGCATCCAGTTCGGCATGCAGGTTCCCCCGCACGCGGTCATGATGAGCCCGACCGGCACATCGAGATCGAGCATCAGACGCTCGCCGAAATAGAAACCGGTCGCGCTGAAGGACCCGACCTCGTTGGTAGTGCACTCGACCCAGTGAGCGGACGGCGGCAGCTGACGGGTCGGCTTCATCGCGGTCGCACCCTCGTTGTTCCTCATGTAACGCAGGAGCGGATAGTTCGCACGCTTGCGAACGAGCGGATAGTCATCGGTTCCGTTGACCGTCCACTGCATGTTCGACTGCCCGGAAAGAATCCACACCTCGCCGACGAGGATGTTCTTGAGAACCTTCTTCGGTCCGTCACCCTTCTTGCCGCGCTCGACGACCGTCATCTCGCGGCCGGTCTTGCAGATTGCGAGCGGAGCGAGCTTGACGGACCACGCGCCGCGATCCTTGTCCGCCACCGCCTCCACCGTCTGTCCGCCGAAGCTCACCGCAACCTTGGCGCCTGGACGCGCCCAGCCCCAGATCTTCACCGGCTTGCCGGCCTGGAGAACCATGTTATCGGAAAACACCTTGGAAAGCGTGATGTCGCCGAACGACACCGCCGCAACCAACACCACAAACACAACAACCGCAAGTTTCTTCATTTTTCTACCCTCTACCCTCTACCCTCTACCCTCTACTCTCTCTTCAATACCCACAATTCATCAGCGTCTTCTCAAAACCGAAAGTCGCCGCAATGAGCGCCGCACGAATCCACATGCCATTACGCATCTGCCGCCAGTACATCGCCCGCGGATCGTTGTCGCAGCAGGTGGCGATTTCATCGCGCCGCGGCAACGGATGCATGATGATGGCATCGCTCTTCAAAAGCGCAAGTTCCTCGGCGCCGAACTTGAAACGACCGTTGTCAATCTTAGCGGACGCGCCTTTAGCGGAATCCCACTCGTCCTGAATGCGCGTCATATAAACTGCATCGGACGTCTTGACCGCCGCCTTGAGATCGTCCGTAACCTCGAAATCAACGCCCTTCTTCGCCAGCACCATCACCACGTCAGCCGGCACCTGCAGCTCCTGAGGAGCAACGAAAACCTGGCGGACGTTCCGGAAGTTGGTCAGCAGATACGAAAGCGATCTCACCGTGCGCCCACGCATGAGATCGCCGCAGAACGTCACCGTCTTGCCGTCAATGCCACCGTTCTTCTCGAACGAACGCATCAGCGTGTAGATGTCGAGCAACGCCTGGGTCGGATGTTGATCCTTGCCCGAGCCCGCATTGAGAATCGGAATCGGACGATCAGAGTTTGAAAGTTCCCACGCCATCTTCTCCGCCAGGCCCTTCTCGGGACTGCGCATTATGATCATGTCGAAGTAAGAGGAGAAGGTGCGGATCGAATCCTCATGGCTCTCGCCCTTGAACTCCGACGATGTCGCCGCATCGCGCACGCTGCCGGTGGTGATGCCGAGAATCTGGCAGGCGGCAAGATGGGAGAGAAACGTGCGCGATGAGGGCTGCGAGAAGTAGAGCATCGCCCGCTTGTGCGCCAATACGCTTTTCAAATATAGCGCACCCTCTTTCGACTTGTTGATGAAACGGATGCGATTTGCCAATGCGCAAAGTCGTTCAAGAATCTCTCGATCGAATTGTTGAGCGAAAAGCGTGTGATAAGGCATCCCATCGCCTTCCGGTCGCGCCAGATACTGACACTTCGCCTCCAGCGGAAGTGCCGCATAATCATTCCAAGTGATATCGGTCATTGTTCCAATGGAGTGGTGCTCGGGGCGGGACTCG
>DCIL01000071.1:5326-5588 GCA_002315875.1 Verrucomicrobia bacterium UBA1727
CAATTTCACCACCCGAGCATGGGTTGTAAAACGATGCGTATTATACCATAACGCACAAAAGCGCGCAAGTGGGCAAATTCGCCCACCTTAATCCCGGACTTTTCGGAATAACTTATCCAGATTTTTCGAAATCGCCCGTAAACACGGCCTGAAAATAATTTTCCGCACCGTCTGAAATCACCCGAGACTTTTCCAATGGCACGCCCGCTTCGGTCTTCGGGGCCCGTTTCCGCGCTGGTGCTCGCTGATTCCGCCGCGGATA
>DCIL01000014.1:0-5100 GCA_002315875.1 Verrucomicrobia bacterium UBA1727
CGCGCAACTACACCTTCACCTATGTAAACGGCACGCTTTCTGTCACCAAGGACTCGATCAAGATCGGTGGAAAGGGTCCGTTCAATGACGAGAATCCTCCGCCGACCCCGCCTGCGAAGGAAAACGATTCCGAGAATGGCTCGGGCGTTCGTAACGTCATCAAGACGTATGACGGAATCGGCACGAACATCATTGTCGAGGTCACGTATCCGGCTGAACACGCCGTTTACTACTCCACCGACGGAGGAAACACCTGGGGCAACGCGCCCTCGTTCACGAATGTCGTGGACGGCACGCAGGTCTGGTACATGGTTGAGGCGCCTGGATGCGATACGGTCACCAACTATGCGTATGTGACGATCAAGCCGCGCAAGGTTACGATTACTTCGGCCAGTGGTGATTTCACCTACACGGGCTATGCGCAGTCCAATGCGACGGCGAATGCAGTGGGCTTTGTGGGTGACGAAGGTGCGGAGTACGGTAACTTCAAGTCGATTGTCACTGTCTCCGAGTCCGGGGCTGAGAATACCTTCGACTACACGCTCAAGAACAACACACTGGCCGGCAACTATACGATCACGGTCGTGAAGGGGACGCTCACGATGAAGCCGGCGGACATTGTCAAAGAACCGCCGAAGGAGCCGTCCGATCCGTCCGATCCGACGCCGTCGGGAACCGATCCGTGGACGGCTGCGCGGAATGTCGTCAAGTATTTCGACAACAATGGTACGAACATCATCGCGAAGTTCGCCAACCTGATGCCGGCTGATCTCAAGCCGGAGGTTCTCTACTCGACGAACAATGTTGATTTCGTCCCGTGGGAGGCGCTTCAGTTCACGAACGTCTGCACGGCGGTCAAGGTCTATTATCGTGTTTCGGACGCGAACTACAACACGCTTACGAACCATGCGTTCGTGACGATCCTCGCCGGACCGATCACACCGCTCGGTCCGAACAATCCCGACCAGCCGTTCGTGCCGCCGACTGACGGCTGTGCGTGGGCGGGAGCGAAGAATGTCGTCAAGATCTACGACGGCATCGGCACGAACATCGTTGCCGAGTATGGTAAGTTCCAGCCCGATGATTCTGGCGTGGTCGTCGGATATTCGCTTGATGAGAATGGACCGTTTGGCGAGCGTGTCGCGGATCAGTTCGTGAATGTCACGAATGACGCTCCGGTTTACTTTACGGTGACTGCTCCCAATTACGGCATCATCACGAACAAGGCGTTTGTGACGATTAATCCGAAGTCCATCGGACCGGTGCCGGTTGATCCGTCGCATCCTGAAGGTCCGTTCAAGCCCGCGCCCGGATTCACGATCCCGCCGATCGCTCCGCTCACGTATGATGGACAGCCCCAGCTGCCCGAGGTTGCGGTCACCAACGGTACGGTCGAGCTCGTGCCCGATGTCGATTACAAGTTCGAGTACTTCAACAATACGAATGCGACCGAGGAGGCATACGTCGTCATTACCGGTATCGGCAACTACGGCGGATGCTACACGAACTACTTCACGATTCTGCCGCGCGAAGTGACGCTCACGAGCGGAACGAAGACGATGTATCTCGATCCGCTCAAGCCGGGCGTGGCGGTTGCGTGTTCTAACTACACGGTCTGGGTGTCCAAGGGCTCGATGGTCGAGAATTCCGCGACTGGAATCGAGGACGGATTCGTCGCAACGATTACCAACGTGATCGTCAGCGCCGAGCCGCTCGTCTTTGATGTGGACGGAAACCTCATCTCCAACCGCTTCGAGGCGGTGGTCGATCCGGGTCTCGCGACGAACTACTGCTTCAAGTACGAGTTCGGTACGCTCGCGATTCTCAGCACGCCGACGAATACCGGATACGAGACGCATGAAGACCTTCCGTCTCCCGATCCCGATGGCAATGGAGTTCTTGATGTCGTGATGGATAACAATGAGGCCGGCAAGTTCGCGGCGGATCGTCCCGCTCAGCTTACGGATGTCGCCAATGATTCGGTCATGAATGATGAAATCGTACCGGCGACGGAGCGCGGACCGTACGATGACTATGAAGTTCGTCTCATCGTATCCACCAACTACGACGAGACGGCGTATGTCAACGTCTCGAATACGGTTGTTGAAACCGCCAAGCAGGAATGGGGCAAGAGCGATAAGGAAATTGAGCGCTTCATCTACGAGGCGCTGGATATCTCCGTTTATCTGTCTCATTACAAGTATGATGCGGACAAGGTGCTTCAGGAGGCGGTGACCAATGACATCGGTAACAAGATCGGGCGTCTCATCGAGATTCACGTGCCGTTCACCTTCCATCAGAAGATGATCAGCTTCTCGGTGTGGCGGCATCATGAGACGGATGATGCCGTACCGGTGGGGACGATCGAACAGCTCCCGTATTACGGAACTGTCACCGCGGACAAGGAGTCGTTCAAGACGAACGCGACCGAGCTCGTCTTCTATCTGAAGAAGTTCTCGATGCCGTTCGTGCAGCAGGAACTCCAGCTCACGCCGCAGCTTTCTGGTCGCATGCGCTGGAAGTACCACCAGGCGCGTAACTCGTTCTACGGCGGTCTCGACGTCGTCTGTACAAATGGTGACAATACGGTCATCAGTAATCTCTGCTACATCTATGAGGATCGCAGTGATTGCTATTTGCGTAATCTCAATAGCACGGCGAAGTTGTCCGCTTCGGAATCCGGCAAGGTCGTCTACGGCGGCATGACTTTCGGCAAGGTTTCGCTTGATCCATCGGTGCTCACCATAGTGGGTACGCTCGGTGTAACCAATCGTTACGGTGTTCTGGACGCTACCTTCATCAATGCCAACTTCTTTGTGCCCGAGGCGCAGCGTAAGATCGCGCTCGCGGTCAATTCAGTAGAGAAGTTGCGCGGTGGTGATGCATCGGTAGTCAATCAGACGCTCGGCTATCTCACCTGGCAGGAGAAGGGGTATCCGGAAGTCCACTGGTGTCCGCTTGGAGAAGGCCTACCGCCGCTACCGGTGGATACGCTGATGTCGAGCGCAATCGCCGCGACACCACAAGTCAGGGCGCCTCTGACGTTGGCGGCCTATAACGCCGCCATCGGCTACGGACTGCCGGCGACTACGCTCGATAGCGATCCGTCGCTCGAGGTGTCCGCCTTTGAGGTCAGCGGCACTGCGGTTTCCGGAAAGGTGGCGACCGTAGGAGCTGGTGGTGTCATCGGCGTGCCCGGTGAGAACGCTCGGATTGAGGTCCTTGGTGCGACTTCGGTCGACGGCGAGTACTCGTCCGTTGCCCAGCCCACGCTCGGTGCGGACGGATCCTTCGCCTTCCAGTCGCCCGATGGAGTGAAATACTTCAAGGTGCGTCTCTCCATTGTCGAGGTGGTCAAGTAAGGAAAGGAGGAACTGAAATGAATAAGAATATGTTTGTGTTTACGTCCTTGGTTCTTTCTGCTGGAGTTGTCTTTGCGGAGTCGGAAACGGAAGAACGCGAAACCTTCGGCAAGTGGCGCATCGGTGTTGGCGCCGCGTTCAATTGCGGTGTGAGTGCTAATTTGCGTGCGCGGCAGTTGCCGGCTCCGTCGATGTACGCCATCCCGTTCGGCTCGACCAAGCAGGATGCCTTGAATCGTGCGCTTTCGCACCAATTCGATGGCGGCGGATATGTGGCCGATGACGGACGTCGTGTTGAGGGACTTCCAGGTGACGTGACTGAGAACTGGAAACTTCCAGTGTCGACCTATCGCGGCAATGGGCACTTTGACGTTCCTAATGCCTACGAGGAAGTAATTGGGTCCACGTTTGCGAATGACTATCGCGATGGTTCCGATTCCGGTATGCAGTATGGCATCTCGCTCGAGCTTTCTCGTGAACTCTGGATTCACGACGAAAAGGATGAGCATCGTTGGGGCGTTGATTTCGCCGCGGCCTTCTCGTATTTCTTCCGCCGCAATTTCTACAATGCGAGTGGAATTTATACGAGAACGGACTCCGTGCGCAACGGTAACATCGTCACTCCCATCGATGATTGCAGCGCCATGGGCGAATACGATCCTGCTGCTGTCGGATATCCCGGCGAGACGGCTACAGATTTTCCCGTTGGCGGAATGTACGGCCACGGCAATGCCAGCACTCCGTATTTCTACGCGCCAGCGCTCAACTGGAGTGCAATTGGAACTCCTTATGATGCTGGAGGTCCTGTTGGTGCCGTTTCCTCCTCCTACGCCTACAACGCGAATGGTGACTATCGCGAACTTGAGATGCTTTTCATGGTTCGTCCGTGGTATGAGATCACGGACTGGTGGCGTGTCTTCGCGCAGATCGGTCTGGGTGTGAGCTGGGGCAAGTTCGAAAGCTCGTTTTCGACATCGTCCGGTTACAGTTGCAGCGAGGATTTCGCACAGTGGGATTGCTACGGCGTCGCTGGTCTCGGCACGGCTTTCCGTTACAAGCGCTTCGACATTTCCATCGATGTCCTCGGGCGCTTCCTCCGCGATGATTTCGCCGTTGACGGACGTAACCTCAAGGGCACGATCGATCGTGCAAACTGGGGTTTCCGCGTAATGCTCGGCTATTCGTTCTAAAGTCCTTTCCCGCGTGTTTTTGGTATAATACGCGGGTAAAGGATAAAGATGTTCGAAAATACTGTTTTTGGACGGCTGGAGCAGAAGCTGCAACATGCCGTCGCTGACGCGGGCTACGAGAAGCCCACTCCCATTCAGGCGGAGGCGATGCCGCAGCTGCTGGACGGACGCGATTTGATCGGTGTCGCCCAGACCGGAACCGGCAAGACCGCCGCGTTCATGTTGCCGATTCTCAATCATCTCATTCGCGAGCGGCGTCCGCGGCACATCGGTCATCCGCGCGCGCTGGTGCTCTCTCCGACGCGTGAGCTCGCCGTGCAGACGGCGGAGAACATCCGCAAGTACTCGAAGTACTCCGAGATTCCCTTCGCCTGTCTCATCGGCGGCGTCTCGCAGTTCGGGCAGGTCAAGGACATCAAGAAGGGTGCCGAGACCTACGTTGCTTGTCCCGGTCGTCTCATCGACCTGATGACCCAGGGCATCGTCTATCTCGACCAGGTGGAATGCTTCGTTCTGGACGAGGCCGACCGCATGCTCGACATGGGCTT
>DCIL01000014.1:5129-5381 GCA_002315875.1 Verrucomicrobia bacterium UBA1727
TGCCGGACATCAAGCGCATCATCTCTAAATTGCCGCGCGCGCGTCAGAACATGTTCTTCTCCGCTACCATGCCGCCGGCCGTGCAGAAACTCGCCGGCGAAATGGTGACCGATCCGGTCAAGATCGAGATCACGCCTGAAGCCCCGACGGTCGAGAAGATCAACCAGAAGGTGATGATTGTCGAGAAGAGCGCCAAGGACGCACTGCTCATTGATCTTCTCAGGCGTCATCCCGAATGGACGAAGGTCATCG
>DCIL01000014.1:5395-6199 GCA_002315875.1 Verrucomicrobia bacterium UBA1727
GTCTTCACGAAGATGCGCCACGGGGCGGACCGCATCAACCGCAAGCTTTTCCGTGCCGGAATCTCCGCCGAGTCGATTCATTCGGACAAAACGCAGAACCAGCGCACCCGCGCCCTCGATGGTTTCCGCCGCGGTGAGGTGCGCGTGCTGGTGGCGACGGACATTGCAAGCCGCGGTATTGACGTTCCCGAAGTGAGCTGTGTCTTCAACACCGAGATTCCGCTCGAACTCGAAAGCTACGTCCATCGTATCGGCCGCACGGCTCGCGCCGGTGAGTCGGGCGCAGCGATCACTTTCGTCATGCCCGAAGAGAAGAACCAGCTAAAATCGCTCGAGCGGTTCATCCGCAAGACGATTCCCGTCGAGCCGCTTCCTGCGGACTTCGTGCCGCCGGCGCCCCCGCAGCCGCAGGTGCAGCGTCCGCCTCAGCCGAAGAACTCTCACGGCAAACGCAAGTCGTTTCTCGGACGGCGTCAGCCCGATTTCGGGCAGAAAGGTTGATTTAAATGTCACAGGAATGGAACATCCGCTCCCGCGGTCACGTCTGCTCAATCTGTCAGAAGCCCCTCGTGGACAAGACGCCCGTCGTATCGGCGCTCAAGGAGATTCCCTCCGGCTACGAGCGACTCGATTGTCATCCGGAATGCTGGAAGGCGACGCAGCTTGATTTCACTCCGTTCTCGCAGTGGGACGGCGTATATTTCGCTCCGGTCAAGGAGGCGAAGAACGAGCCGCTCAAGAAGGAAGACGCGGGCGAACTGCTCAGGCAACTGGTGACTTTGGACGATCCGGCGATGAAGAACG
>DCIL01000014.1:6213-12607 GCA_002315875.1 Verrucomicrobia bacterium UBA1727
TCTACGTGCTCGCGGTGATGCTCGAACGCTCGAAGATTCTGGTCGAGCGCGATCAGAAGATGCTGGACGACGGATCCATCCGCCGCGTCTACGAAGACCGCAAGCAGGGTGATACCTTCGTCATTCTCGATCCGCGGCTGCGGCTCGAGAATCTTGCTGAAGTTCAACAGCAGGTGGTCGCGCTCCTTTCGGGAACGAAGACCCTCGGCGAGGTTGCGACAGTTGAGGATAGCGGTGCGGCTGAGTCCCCGACAACTTGAGGCGAGGCGGATCGTTTCGGAAGGAACGTTCCTGCCGACGATGGTCCGCGAAGACGACGGATGGCACGCCCGGTGGCGTGCCATCGGTTTCGATAATTACTGGGTCGATGAATACGTCCGCTCTTCGGTGATGACGACGCTCACCGAAGACGCCGAAGATCAACGTCACGAAACCCTCCACGATGCCTGGCTCATGGCGCTCAAGAGCGCGACTGGACTCGTCCGTTGGGACGAATCCGAATGCGCCGCCTTTGCTGCGGACCTCGAAACCTGGAGCTCTCGGCTCGATTGCGAAAAACTCGTCTTCACCTTTCACTCCGACGAGTCCGGCTTTTCGCTGACAACCGCCATGCCGCATACGCGCGGCGAATTCAAGTCGCTGGGCGAGGCGACCTATGTGGTGGGTGTCCTCCGCGGACTCAAGCGTGACGGCGAAATTCTCCGCGTCCAGCTCGCGCGCGGAGAAGCCGAGGACTTCCTTCATCGCGGCGCTCGTGAACTCCGGCTTGCCGGATACGAGGTCGTAGGCGTCGATCTTGCCGCGGAAGTTAGTGCCGATCTCGAGATCGGTGCTGAAGGGGATTCGGCGGCACCGACGAGAAAGGGAAAGCCGCCGATTAAGCTCACGGTGCGCGTGGCGGGAGAGGCGGTGAGCATTCAGGAAATCAAGTTCTTGCTCGACCAGGGCTCGTCCCTCGTCTTCTTCCGCGAGCATTGGATCGAGGTCGATCGCAATATCCTCAAGCAGGCGCTGCGGGCGTTGGAGCGCGGGGTCGATAAGAAGGTGAATCCCATATCCTTCGCGCTCGGACTCGGACATATCGGCTTTCTCGAACTCCAGAACGTCAAGGCGCACGGATGGATCCGCGGACTCGTCAACGAGCTTCGGCAGAATGCCGCGCCTTCAGAAGGGAGCGCGGCGTTTGTCGCTCCGAAGGGTTTCAAGGGAGAGCTGCGCGAGTATCAGGCGCATGGCGCGCTCTGGCTCGACTGGATGACTTCGCATGGATTCGGTGCGCTCCTGGCGGACGACATGGGCCTCGGCAAGACGGTGCAGACGATCGCGTGGGCAATGCGCACGCGCAAGGCGCGGAAGGGTCCGCTTCTCATCGTAGCTCCCCTTACCTTGCTCGCGAACTGGCGCCATGAGTTTAATGAGTTCGCGCCCGAATTCAAGGTCTATTCCCATCACGGCGGCGAACGTCGCCTGGCGAGCGGCTTCAGGATCGCCGTCAGCGAGGCGGATGTCACGCTTACGAGCTATACGCTGCTCGTTCGCGATTACTCGCTCTTTTCGGAAATCGAGTGGGAGTCGATGGTGCTGGACGAGGCACAGGTAATCAAGAATCCGGAGACCCAGATTTCGAATGCCGTGAAGGCGCTCGCGCCCTCGCGCCGCATTGCGCTCACCGGTACGCCGATCGAGAACACCATCGGTGATCTTTGGTCGATCGAGGAATATCTTAATCCCGGCTTTCTCGGAGAACGCAAGGAATTCGAAAGGCGCTTCGTGCGTCCCTTGGCGGACAATCCCGAGTCCGCTGTCCGCGAGCGGCTCAAGCACGCGCTCGAGCCGTTCGTCCTTAGGCGGCTTAAGTCCGATTCGAAGATTGCGGCGGAACTTGGGGAGAAGCGCGAGATTCGCGAGTACTGCGCGCTTTCGTCTGCACAGCGGTTGGAATACGAAAGGGCGCTTGCCGATTTCCGTGCGACCTTGAGCGACCGCGGCGACATCTTCGCTTTGCTGACCGAGCTCAAGCTCATCTGCGATGGGTTCGGAATCTCGGGTGACGGCGGCAAACTCGATCGACTCACCGACTTGCTGACGCAGATCTTCGAATCGGGAGAGTCCGCGCTCGTCTTCACCCAGTTCGCCAAGGTCGGTGAGTGGCTCAAGCGCGAACTCGAATCGCGATTCAAGTGCGAGATTCCGTTTCTTCACGGCGCGCTTTCGGCCGTTCAGCGCGAGCGCGAGATCGAGAAGTTCAATTCCGGCCGCGCTCCTAAGGCGTTCATCCTTTCGCTGAAGGCGGGTGGTTTCGGACTCAACCTCACCAAGGCGACTCACGTCATCCATTTCGATCGTTGGTGGAATCCGGCAGTCGAGAACCAGGCGACTGACCGCGCGCACCGCATCGGACAGACGAAGACCGTATTCGTGCATCTGTTCATTACCGAAGGCACGCTCGAGGAACGCATCGACCGGATGCTTGTGCGCAAGGAAGGACTCAAGGAGCTCTTGAAGGACGGCGAGGAGTTCTTCAGAAACGCCGTTTTGACATGAGTAGACACAAGCGATATCCGGTGCGCATTCCGCGTCACGCTCGGGGCATCCGCGCCCAGGAGGTCAGGGGAGGTGCAGAATGGACCTGGTGGACGGACGAATGGCTTCGTCGGCTTGAGGGTATGGGACTCAAGGGACGTTTCGGACGCGCCCGCAACTATGCGGTCCAGGGACAGGTCGTCTCGGTGGAGATCGAAGGGAATCGCGTCTTCGCCAAAGTTCAGGGCACGCGCGAAACTCCGTACGAAGTGAAGCTCGACTTCAACCGTCCCTCGTCCGCGGCACTTCAGCGCATCACCGCGGCAATCCGTGCCGAGCCGATTCTGGTGGCGCGGATGCTGGCGGACGATCTGCCGCTCGAAGTCGAGGAGATCTTTCGCCGCGAGGGATGCGATCTTTTCCCCGGTGGAAAGCTTGAGAATGCCGCGGACGGCAGGAAGTACGACATGATCAGTTCCTGCAGCTGTCCCGACTACGCCAACCCCTGCAAGCATTCGTGTGCGGTGCTGATGATTCTCGGTGAAGAGATCGCAAGGCGTCCGCTCACGCTGCTCGAATTGCGCGGAATTTCAGCGGAGGCACTTTGCGATGAAGATTGAAAATGCGATTCTGCGTCGTCTTGGACCGATTCCGTTCTGGCGCGGAGAGAAGAAGTGTCTCGTCGAACTCGATCGGATCTACCGGCGGGCGCGCGAGGCCGCGACGGACACGACCGCCTTGCGGGCGGTGGCGAAGGCCAGGGTCAAGTTGTAGCCGCCTGTCGGACCGTCGATATCCATTACCTCGCCGGCGAAATAAAGTCCCTTGACGAGACGCGATTCCATTGTCGCGGGATTGATCTCGCTTAGGTCGACCCCGCCGATGGTGACGATCGATTCCTTGAGCGGACGCGGCCTCAGGTCGTCGGCGCGGTAGACGACGCGGTTATGTCCGAACCAGACCTCCAGCGAAAGCTCGCGCGTGGACTTTCCTTCGCGACGCAGGTGTTCGAGGAAGCGCTCGGCATTGTAGATTGCCGCGCCGGAAAGGCCGAAGCGTTCGCAATCGACCTCGCCCTTGTAATCAAACAGCATTCGTCCGCTCGCATCCTTGACCATCGCGCGACCGTCGTCCTCGAAGCGGCGTCCTGCGAGACGTGTAACCTTGGGGTCGGCGGTTTCGAGGCCGATGAGTCCGGGACGATACGGAACGAGGCGATGTCCCAATTCCGCGGCGAAGCGCTGTCCGTCCCCGACCGAGCCGGTCTTCGGATACGAAACGCCGCCGGTGGCGATGAGGACATTTCGCGCCTTGAGGTCGAAGTGGGGCGTAGATATTGTGAAATCGTCCTCACCCTTGTTCTTGCGGATCGCTCGCACTGCGCAGTTGGTGAGGATCGGCACTTCGCTGTCGCGCAGCAGGTCCCCGAAGGCATGCACCACGGTGGCGGCCTTGCCGTCGGCAGGGAACATTCGTCCGTCCGCCATTCTCCTTACCGGCATGTTGAGCGATTGAAAGCCCTTGATGATCTGCCGCGGCGGACATTCGCGAATTGCCTGGGCGAGGAAGGCGTCCTGTCCGTATCCGAGGTCGGCGAGAAAGCGGTCGGGCGCGATGTCTTTGGTGAAGTTGCATCGTCCGTTCGCCGTCATCAGCACTTTGGATCCGAGGCGTGCCTTGCGTTCGATAAGCAGGGCGCCGAGTTTGCGGTCCGCGGCAACTGCCGCGGCGAACATTCCCGCCGCCCCTCCGCCGATTATGGCGATTTCCACTGACTTCATATCCTGCATGCCGCGTATTATACCAAATGCACTCGGTATTTTTGGTATAATACGTCCCAACATGAACGATAAGAAGTTGAAGGTGCTGACGGTGGTGCTGGTCGCGATCGGCTGGTTTTGGACCGCCTGGGAGTGTGAGACGATCGGAATTGATGTTTTCGACATGCTGTTGAAGCGTTTCCCAGGTCAACTCTGGATTATGGCGGCGGTGCTTACGTATCTCACCGTCATCTGGATGCCCAAGAACCTGCTTACACGTGCAATCTGCGGCATCTTCATGCTGATTCCCGCTGAACTGTTCAAGTTTACCCGACCGATTCTTCCCGAAAGCGGATTCGCCGCGGTTCATCTTGTGGTGGGTCTCGCGTACATCCTCGCGATCATCGGAATGTACGGCATGTTCTATCCTTGGCGCATCGAGACGGCGCTTTCGTGGATTCGTGGGAGATTTTCCAAATGAGCGAAGTTCTTAAGATCATTCTGACGATCCTCGGCGGGCTTGGAATCTTCTTGCTCGGTATGAAGCACCTGTCCGAAGGCCTTCAGGCCGCGGCGGGTCAGTCGCTGCGGCGGATCATGGCCAAGGCCACCTCCCAGCGCATCGTCGGCATCGGCACCGGCATCGTTTCGACGATGCTCGTGCAGTCCTCGTCCATCATCACNNNTCACGGTGATGCTCGTCGGCTTCGTGTCGTCCGCGCTGATGACGCTTCCGCAGGCGATCAACGTGCTCATCGGCGCGAACATCGGCACCACGGCCACGGTGTGGATCATCGCCTATGCGCCGGATCCGCAGATGCTCGGCTTCGTCGGTCTCGCTCTCGGCGGCTCGCTCTACTTCTTCCTCCGCAGCGAAAAGATCCATCACATCGGCCTTACGCTGATCGGGCTCGGCCTCGTCTTCCTCGGACTCTACTTCATGTCCAAGGGCGTCTCGCCAATCAGGAACAATCCCGAGATAGCGAAGATCTTCACCTCGATGACCGCCAATGGCGTATTTGACGTGCTGCTCGTCGCATTCTCCGCGATGATGCTGACGGCGATCATCCAGTCGTCCGCCGCCACGATCGCGATCACCATGACGCTCGCGGCCCAGCAGCTCATCTCCTATGAGGTTGCGATCGCGGTTCTCTTCGGTGCGAACGTCGGCACTACCGCGACCGGCTGGATCGCCGCGATCGGCGGCACGGCGGACGCGAAGCGCACCGCGCTTTCGCACACGCTTTCCAACTTCATCGGTTCGCTCGTCTTCCTGCCGTTTTTCTCGCTCTTCGTCTGGGTCGGTCAGGCGATGTTCCCAGATTGGAATACCGCGAGCGAAGTTATCGTCTCGGGGCGCCCGGTGACGATGCTCACCCACATCATGGCTCCGATCGCGGTCACCGATACGATCTTCGCGGTCTGCCGCGGCGTATTGCTTTATCCGTTCGTCAATCGCTTCGCCAAGCTCATCGAATGGATCATCAAGCAGCCCGATAACGAAAAGCCCCATCTTTCGGTGCTCAAGATCGGCGCGCGCATCTCGCCCGTGCTTGCATGCGATCAGGCGCTCGTCGAGGTCGACTTCATGAAGAAGAGCGATCTCGAACTTCTTGACTGCGCGCGCAAGGTGATCTCGGGCGAGACCGAGACGGACGAAGGGCCGGAGAAGCATATCGTCCACCGTGAGGACATTCTCGATAATGTCCAGCGCGAAGTCACCGAATTCCTCGGCTCCATCATGTCCAAGCGTCTGGCGATCGACGTTTCCGAGCGCGCGCGGCGTCTGTTGCGACTTACGGACGAGCTGGAGTCGGTTTCGGACGAGTGTGCCAAGGTCTATAAGGTGGTCAAGCGTCTGCGCGGTGACAAGCAGCGCATGTCGGATCAGTCGAAGGCGCTCCTTCTCGAGGTGCACGACATTGTCGAGACCTTCGCCAAGCGAATCACTCCGCTCATCTGCTCCCCGCGCGTTCCCTTCGATCTGGCGGAACTCCAGAGGGAATCCACCTCCATCCACGAGCGCATCCGCGAATGCCGTCGAATTCAGCTCGGCCGCATCGGTCCTGAGGATCCCGGCTCGTCCGTGCGCGTTCTCGGGGAACTCGACA
>DCIL01000014.1:12675-17331 GCA_002315875.1 Verrucomicrobia bacterium UBA1727
ACGCTCGCCGGCGGCAAGAAGTGATCTCGTCAATGAAAAGACATCTCATTGGAATCGGCGGCGTCGGTATGAGCGCGCTCGCCACGGCGCTGGTGAAGCAGGGGGATGAAGTGACTGGTGCCGACCGGAATCTCGGCACTCCCAACATCCGTTTTCTCGAATTGCTCGGCATCAAGGTGTTTCCCGATGACGGAAGCGGTGTTGATGCCGCGACCGACGAGGTGATTGTTTCGACTGCGATCGAGGAGACGAATCCCGGACTCATCAAGGCGAAGGAGCTTTCCATTCCCGTCACCCATCGCGCCGCGGCGCTTTCGCGCACGCTCTCGCCGTTCAAGCTCGTGGCGGTCGTGGGCACCTGTGGAAAGTCCACGGTGACTGCGATGCTCGGACACATCCTTGCTGAGTGCGGACTCGATCCGATGTGCGTCAACGGCGCCAACGTGCCGGGTTGGGAAGGGGCGGTTCGTTTCGGTCGCGGCGAGTATGCGGTTGCCGAGGTGGACGAGTCGGACAAGTCGCTCGTCGCTTTCAAGCCCTATGCGGCAATCGTCACCAATGCCTCGGCCGATCATTATTCGAAAGAGGAGATGGACGAGGTGTTCGATGCTTTCGTGAAGGACTGTCCAGGTCCGGTCATCGATGCCCGCGGCGAGGTTTATGCGCCAGAGGATTTCAACGAGCAGAACGCCTCGCTCGCAATTCGCATGGCGGTCGCGCTTGGATGCCGAGATGACGATGCGCGCGCGGCAATGAAAAGTTTCGGCGGCGTCGAGCGTCGGCTTCAGAAATACGGCGATCGCGTCTACGATGACTACGCTCACAATCCCGAGAAACTCAGATCGATGTGGACCGCCCTCGCCAAACGCCATCCGGACGGACTCTGTGTTGTGTGGCGTCCCCACGGTTACGCGCCGCTTCGTAAGATGCTCGATCAGCTCGCGGAAATGTTCCGTGAGGTAATACGTCCGTGCGACCGTCTGCTCCTGTTGCCGGTCTACGATGCCGGTGGTACGACCGACAGGTCGATCAATTCCGACGCGCTGGTTGAGAGAATAGGTGTAGGTGTAGGGGAGAGAGTGGTGTTGGTCAAGGATTTAGATGAGGCGTATGAGTGGTGTGCGGTTCATCGTGATGATTTTGCCGCGTTCGTGACTTGTGGCGCTCGCGATCCCGGGCTGCCGGTTCTCGCATCGAGAATTGCCGCGTTATGACCGTCATCCATCTTTTGCCGGCGCTTGAACAAGGCGGGGTCGAGTCCGTTGTGGTCGACCTCAACCGTGCGCTTGTCCGACGCGGGGTGAAGTCGGTGGTGATTTCTCGGGTGGGACGACTTGTCGTACGCATCGAAAGTGATGGCGGACGGCATCTCGCCCTTGATCTAAAGTCCAAGAATCCGCTCACCGCCCTCTTTCGTGCGTTGGCGCTAAAGAAGGCGATAGGGCGCATCGTTGAAGAAGCCGGTGATGATCAGGTTATCGTTACGGTGCATTCGCGCGTTCCTGCCTGGCTCTTCGTGATGGCGCGCAAGTTCTCGCGGCGCGTTCGCGAATTGAAGTGGATTACTTACGCCCACGGGGCAAATTCCGTATCGCGCTATTCTGCCGTCATGACCTTCGGTGATCTTACCGTGGTGCCGTCCCGATTCCTCGGCGAATACCTGAAGAAGAATTATTCGCTTGCCGACGAGAGGTTGCGGGTCGTGAATCCCGCGGTGGACGGAGTGCGGTTTGATCCGGAACGACTTGATCGTGCATTCATCGAGTCCAAGCGCCGCGAGTGGGGAATCGGAGAAGGGGATCGTGTGCTGATGACGGTGGGGCGCATTTCGCCGGTGAAGGGACTCGAGGCGCTAATTCGCGATTTCATTTCCGGCAAGTACGAAGAGACGCGACTCGTCATTGTGGGCGGGGCCGATAACCATCATCTCGATTACCTTGAGAAACTTGAAGTCATGGCGTCCGCGGCGAAGGGCAGAATCGTCTTTGCCGGTGCGCAGGCGAAGATTCCGGAATGTCTTTCGATTGCCGATACTGTTGTTTCCGCCAATACCGTCAAGCCCGAATCGTTCGGACTATCCGTAGTCGAGGCGTATGCAATGAATCGTAAGGTCATCGCCAAGCGCTTCGGCGGCGTGGGCGAGATCATGTCCGACGTTGAGAAGCTTACTGCTGCAGGTTACGACTATCGTAGCGCGGTCCTGGAGCTTTACGGTTTCGATCGCCTCGCCGATCGTACGCTTGAAGTGTACAACTGTGACATCGGGAAGAAGGCTTGATGCGCAGTTTGATAGCTTCGTTGGATGATCCGATCAAGGCGGCGGTTCTTGAGATTGCTGGTCTTGCGAAGGAGGCAGGCGGACGTGCGCTGATCGTCGGGGGAGCGGTTCGCGATCTGGTTCTGGGTGGGGTTGTCGTCAAGGATGTCGATTTCGAGGTGTATGGCATTGATGCGCGGCGACTTGAGGAGATAGTCGGTTCCCGCTTTGAATTCCATGCGTGCGGCGTGTCCTTCGGTGTGCTCAAGCTGAAGGGTCTGGACATAGACATCTCGCTGCCTCGGCGCGAGTCAAAACGAGGTGAGGGGCACCGGGCCTTCCTCATTGACTCCGATCCTTTCCTGTCCGTTCCCGAGGCCGCGAGCCGTCGTGATTTCACGGTCAACGCGATGTATTACGATCCGCTTGTCGGCGAGTTGATAGATCCGTATGGCGGACTCGATGATCTTCGGAGCGGAATCCTCCGCCATGTTTCCGAGAAGTTCTCCGAGGATCCGCTCCGCGTCCTGCGCGGAATGCAATTCGTGGCGCGGTTCGGACTCAAGTCCGCTCCCGAGACGATCGAGGTATGCAGGCGGATGGACATCGAGGGACTTGCTTCGGAACGTCTTTACGAGGAATGGTCTAAACTCCTGCGCAAGGGCGTGAGGATTTCGGCGGGACTCGATTTTCTGCGCTCGACTGGATGGACCGTTCATTTTCCCGGCCTTAGTGAGCTTGCGGAGGACGAATCGCGCTGGCAGCCGACTCTTGATGCGCTTGATCGCTTTGCTGCGCATCGGAGCGGAATTGACGATGAGGATCTCATGGTCGGCTTCTCCGTTCTTTGTCGGCAGATGTGTCATCCAGGGGAATTCCTGCGGAGACTTACGGACGAGACGAGGTTCCTGGAGAAGGTTCCGATATTCGCCGCAGCTTCGTATCAGCCGCCGTCCATGATGGTTGCCAATGCCGATGAAGGTGCAGTGCGGCGGCTTGCGCTAAAAGTCGGACGCATCAATCTGCTGGAGCGAATCCTTAGGTCCGCCGGTGAGGAATCCGCGGCGGATTGGTTGGCGGCGCAGGCGAAGCGGGCAGGCGTTTACGAGGCGCCGCCGGAGCCGATATTGAAGGGACGCCATCTCATCGATCTCGGTTACAGTCCCGACCGGCGGTTCGGTTCTTGGCTCGATCAGGTATTTGAGGCCCAGCTCGATGGGAAGGTCCGCAACCTCACCGAGGCTCTTGAGTATTTCCGGACGCGGTCCACTTGATTTTGGGCATCAGTTTGTAGTATAATACGTACTTATCAATCCCAAAATAGGAGTATACATTAACTATGGCAAATGTAAAAGGCGGACGCGCCGCCCGTAAACGCGATCGGCAGAACGAGAAGGCTCGTGTCCGCAATCAGTCCACCAAGGCGAAGCTCCATGACGCTCACAAGAAGCTCTTCAAGGCCGCTGATGCCGGCAAGCAGGATGTCGCTTCGAAGAAGTTCACCGAGCTCGTGTCCGGTGCTGATAAGGCCGCCAAGAAGGGCATCATTTCCAAGAACAAGGCCAATCGTCTGAAAAGCCGCGCTCAGAAGAAGCTCAACAAGATCGCCAAGTAAGGATTTCCGGTAAAATGGACAAGAAGACTCTTCGTGACGTCGAGCTCGCTGGCAAGCGGGTGGTTATGCGCGTCGACTTCAACGTGCCGATGGCCAAGGATGGCAGCGGCAAGATCACCGACGACACTCGTATCGTCGCCGCGCTTCCTTCGATCAAGTACGTCCTCGAGAAGGGCGGCTCGCTCGTTCTCATGTCTCACCTCGGTCGTCCGAAGGGCGGCAAGTTCGGTGAGCCGGTGAAGCCCGAGAATGCGGCCTTTACGCTGAAGCCGGTTGCCGAGGCGCTTTCCGAGAAGCTCGGTCTTGCGGTCAAGTTCGTTCCTGACTGCATGGCGGCTGATGACGTCGTCAAGGGTTTGAAGCCGGGCGAAGTCGCGCTCTTGGAGAACACCCGCTTCTACAAGGCCGAAGACGGCAAGGTTAAGAAGGATGACGAGAAGAAGGGCATCCATCTTACCGAAGAGGAGTATCAGACCAAGAAGGCCGCGCTCAAGAAGGATCGCGCTGAACTCGCGAAGAAGTTCGCGTCCTATGGCGATGTCTACTGCAATGACGCTTTCGGCTCCGCGCACCGTGCGCACGCGTCGACCGCCGTCATCGCCGACTACATCCAGCCCGCGGTCTCCGGTTTCCTTCTCGAGAAGGAGATCCAGTTCCTCGGTGATGCGGTTGAGAATCCTGTCCGTCCTTTCGTCGCCATTCTCGGCGGTGCGAAGGTCTCCGACAAGCTTGCGGTCGTGAAGGCGCTCCTCAACAAGGTTGACACGCTCATCATCGGCGGCGG
>DCIL01000014.1:17349-17847 GCA_002315875.1 Verrucomicrobia bacterium UBA1727
CCTACACCTTCAAGAAGGCCCAGGGGCTCAAGATCGGCAACTCGCTCTGTGAAGACGAGCAGGTCGCCTATTGCAAGGAGATGCTTGACGCGGCTGCCGCGAAGGGCATCAAGATCCTGCTGCCGATCGACAATGTGATTGCCAACAAGTTCCCGGAGACGAAGGATGCCTCCGACATCGAGATGAAGATGGTCGAGGGTGACATTCCCGACGGCTGGATGGGTCTCGACATCGGTCCGAAGTCCGTCGAGCTTTTCGCGGCGGCGGTCAAGGATGCGAAGACGGTCGTCTGGAACGGTCCGATGGGCTGCTTCGAGTTCGCTCCGCTTTCCAAGGGCACCTACGGCGTTTGCGATGCGGTCGCTTGCGTCAAGGCCAATGGCGGCGTCTCGATCATCGGCGGCGGTGACTCGGTCTCCGCGGTCAAGAAGTCGGGCAAGGCGGCTGAGATGAGCCATGTCTCCACCGGTGGTGGCGCTTCCCTCGAGTTCCTCGAAG
>DCIL01000014.1:17866-23869 GCA_002315875.1 Verrucomicrobia bacterium UBA1727
GCAAGGTTCTCCCCGGCGTTGCGGCGCTCACTGCGAAGTAATTCACAGGGAATACCAAGTGAAGGCGCGCGTCGGCAATTGCCGGCACGCGCCTTTTCGTTTGAGTGGTCAAGGATTAGAAGGAGAAGGTGATGAAGGGGTTTGCGTTTTTCGTGTTTAGCATCGTTTCCGCTTCGGTTGTGATGGCGGATACGAACGGGTGGCCTTTTGCGATTCTGCGCAGTTACGGATCCTACGAGGCGAATCCTAAGTTCACCGAGCAGGTGTTCGCCGCGCAGGCGCGGCATGCTGGACTCTTTAACGAGATCTGGTTCGGTGGGGACGGCGGACTTGATTTCACGGCGAAGGAACGCGGCGAAAATGCGCTCAAGTCCAATCTCGGAATCCGCGAGCGTTGCCACGCGCTCGGCATTCAGTTTTCCTATCAGCAGGGCTATACGCTCGGTCACAACGCCGATATGATCCGTCGCAAGCACGTTCCCGAAGACGCGTGCGTTGTTGATTCAGCTGGTGTTCGGCGGCACGGACTTCTCTGCTGTACTTCTCAATGGACCCGCGATTATCTGCGCGAGACGGCGAAGGAGATTATTTCCAGGATCAAGCCCGATTCGTTCTGGCCGGACGATGATCTCAGGCTTTGCAAAGATAACTGGCGTCGTCCCACGATCTGCTTCTGTCCCCGTTGCCTCGAGCTCTTTTCGAAGAAGGTGGGTCGCAAGTTCACGCGCGAGGGGCTGATGGACGAACTTGTCGGCAAGAAACCGTCCGCCGCTATTCGTCGCGCCTGGAGCGAGTTCAACGGCGAACAGCTCGGTGAGTTCGCCAAGGTCTATCGCGAGGCGGTGGACGCAGTGTCGCCGAAAACCCGGCTCGGTTTTCAGATTGCGCTTTCCGGCAATGTCATCGATGGTGAGTCCTGGCGGACGATTCTCGAAGCGCTCGCCGGCAGGAACGGCAAGGCGGGGATACGTCCCGGAGGATTGTATTATATGGACAGCAAGCCGCGTGAGCTTGCGGAGAAGTTAGTGATGGTCGCCCGCGAGTCGGCGCGGTGCGGAAAACTTCCGGTCATCGGCCAGCGCTGCTATGAGACCGAGAACTGGCCGCATATCGGTGCGCAGAAGAATGCCAACGGACAAATGGCGGAGTGTGCCGCGGCACTGGCGGTCGGATGCGATTCAATTGCCTTCTACTGGGGGGCGGACCAGAACGGCGAGTCCGCTGACACTTACGATTTCTGGCTTGAGACCGTCGCCGCGTGGCGTCCGTTCCATCTTGCGGTCCGCGATGCCTTCCTCAACACTTCGCTTGGCGGCATCGCGGCGTATCACGGATCGAATTTCTTCGCCACCAATGGATGGATCTGGCACGAGGAAGGGGAGATGTCCGCCATTGTCGACATGGCCTTTCCGATTACGGTCACGGAGGCAAGTCCCGACGCCTACTTTCTCAACGAGCGCTGCGTCTCTGCGCTCGGTGAGGACGATTTGCAAAAGGTGTTCTCGCGTCCTGTCGTGATGTCGGTCGCGTCTTTCCAGGCGCTGGCGCGGCAGTTTCCGAAGCTGGGCTTTACTAAGAAGGTGCGGATCGCGGGCGTCGGACGGGAGCTGTCGCTCGTCACGACCAAGCGGACGAACGGTTACGAGATGTTTGCTTCGGGACTCAAGTGCGCGAATGTGAAGGCGCTCGTCTATCCGGAATCGAAGGATGTCCTGACGTTCAGCAAGATGACGGTGGACGAATCCGCCTGCGGCACCTGCGTCATACCGACCGAGTTCGGTGGCAAAGTGGTGTTGGTGCAGGAGTTTCCGAATCACGGTCCGCATTACGGCATTCCCGGATGTCGCCGTCACGGTATGTATGACGCGCTCGACGCGGCCACGCCCGGTAAGTTCCCGGTGCGGCTTCTGACGGACGGCTACGCCATCGCTGTCTGGGTGCGCAAGACCGCGGACGGACGCACCGCCGGCGTGTTCCTGCACAACCTCGGTCTCGGCGAGACGCAGCCGCTGGAGCTTGCGATCCGCCGCGGGGCGTCCGGAAAATGGACCTTGTCTCGTCCCAAGCGCGACGATCTTACGGCCAAGGTGATTCGCAGTGCGGTGGATGAAGTCGTGCTTGCGATACCTCCCATGGGTGCTTTTGAAACTATTCTCGTACACTGAAGAGTATTGGTATGAAGAGAATTCTCATTGCGATTGTCTTTCTGTCGTCAGGATACGCGCTTGCGGTGGATACGGTCAAGATGTCCGTTGACGTTTCCAAGGTCAAGCACGAGCTCTCCCAGTATCTCTACGGCACCGGAATGGAGGACGTCAATCATGAGATCTACGGTGGACTCGATGCGCAGCGGCTTTTCGGCGAGAGCTTTGAGGAACCTATCCGCGGCGAACGCATGCGGGGCGTCAGCGCCAGTTGGGACAAGGCGGAGGCGATTGACGGCGGTGATTTCGTGCGCGCCACCAACTTCGTCCATCAGGGCTCCGCCTCTCAGCAGCTCCTTCCCAATGGCGGCGTTGCCTCGATCGCCAACCGCGGACTTTGCAGATGGGGAGTTCCGTGCCGTGCGGGACGGCGAATGAAGGGATATCTCTGGACGCATGGTCGGGTCGATCGGCTCGAAGTCGCGCTGCAGGATTATTGGGGCGAGCGCACTTATGCCCTCGCAGCGATTGAGACCTCTACCAACGAGGTCTGGCGCAAGGCCGAGTTTACGCTTGCACCAGATGCGACTGATCCGCACGGACGCTTTCTGGTCCGGGCCAGCGGCAAGGGCGAGGTGTGGATTGACGATGTGTATCTGGCGGACGAACCGACGAATGAGTTCGGACGGCTCGGTTGCCGCGAAGACCTGGTCGCGGGGATGCGAGAGGAGGGCGTGACCTTCCTGCGCTGGGGCGGCTCGATGGCGAATGCGAAGCACTATCGGCTTAAGAACATGCGCGGCAAGGGCGAGCGGATGCCTTATCGCGGTTTCTGGTATTACGAATCGTCGGGCGGATTCGGTCCCTATGAATTCGTCCGTATGGCCGAAGCGATGAAGCTTCCCTGCGCCGTTTCCATCAACGCCTACGAGGAGACGTCTGACGCCGTCGAGTTCGCCGAGTGGCTCAAGGAAATCAAGACCCCGGTCTACGTGCAGATCGGAAACGAGGAACTTACCGGATGGGGCGGCAATCGCGAGGATTCGCGGACGATGAAAGGCGTGACCAATTACTGTGACAGTACGCTGCGTCTCGTAAAGGCGATGCGTAATGCAAATCCGAAGCTCAAGTTCGTCCATGCCGCGATGTGGATGGGTGAGCGCGGACTCGATCTTCTCAAGGAGACCTTCCGCCGTCTCGATGGCGTCGTCGAATATTGGGATGTCCATGTCTCGGTCGTCGGGCCGGACGATACGCGCAAGTCCCGCAACCAGATTCGCAACGCGCTCAAACTGATGCGCGAGTGGAATCCGAAGACCACTATGAAGGTCGCGATTTTCGAGGAGAACGGCAGGAATCACGGACTCGACCGCGCGCTCGGTCATGCGGTGATGATGGAAACCGTCAGGGAAATGGGGGACGATCTGCTCACCAGTTGTCCGGCGAATGCGTTCCAACCCTATCTTCACAACGACAACTGGTGGGACCAGGGATCGGTCTTCTTCACTACGGACAAGGTGTGGCTCTCGCCTTGTGGATACGCCCAGAAGATGGCGTCCGATTTCCATCGCGAACAACTCGTTGCATCAGGTTCGGATAGCGATAAGGTGTCCGTCTCCGCCACGAAAAGCCGCGATGGCAAGTCGGTTGTCCTCCATATCGTAAATTCCCTTTATGCGCCGCGCAAGCTTGAACTTTCGGGTCTCGCAGACATGCGCCTCGCAAAGGTGATGACGCTTACCGGTCCCTCGGACCGCGCGAACAACATTCCTGAAAATCCCACTCGCATTTCACCTCAGGACATTACCGCTACCTTCTCGGTTGATAAAACTTTACCTTCCTATTCATATACTATACTTGAATTCACACGATGAGAAATACATTGCTCACTCTTGGTCTGTTCATTGCCACGGCGGCGTCCGCCGCAGAGTTCTCGACGCCTTTCGGACACGGCATGGTGCTTCAGCGCGATCGTGAGGTACCGGTCTGGGGCAAGGCGGCACCAGGCGAGACGGTTGTGGTGACTTTCGCAGGACAAGAGAAGCGTGCCGTTGTCGATCAGCACGGACGCTGGAAGGTTTCGCTTTCGCCGATGGCGGCATGTAAGCAAGGCCGCGAACTTAAGGTGAGCAGTGCGGACGGCAAAATTAGTCAGGTCCTTGACGATGTCGTCGTCGGTGAGGTCTGGCTCGTCAGCGGACAGTCCAATTGCGAGATGCCGCTTGCCTCGAAGAACGCGCATTTCTCCGATCGCCACGGAGCGCTCGTCGCGCAGATGACGCATCAGCCGAACATTCGCTTCGCACAGGGCTCGACCCTGCGCTGGAGCACCAAGCCGCGGACGGAACTTCGCAAGCGCGCGGAATGGAAAAAATTCCTTCCTGAGAATCTCGGCGCGGACTCGAAAAGCTTTTCAGCGATGGCGGTGTATTTTGCCTTGGACCTCTATGCCGCGCTCGACATTCCGATCGGACTCATCGGTGTTTATTGGGGTGCGACGGCGATCGAGCCGTGGATTCCGCACGATGCTTTCATCGGTCTTTCTGGCTTTGAGTGGTGCCGCGATTGGAAATACATTGCGGAGAAGGACTGGAAGGACGCTCCGAACAAACGCCACTTCCGCTATCCCAACAGCCAGCCGAGTGCGCTTTGGAACGATATGCTCGAGCCGTGGTGTCCGATGGCTGCGCGCGGCGTCATCTGGTATCAGGGTTGCTCCAATTCGCACGGCAACGGCAAGGACGACAACGATGATTATCGGCGGCTGATGCATGCGCTTTACGATTCCTGGTCGCGGCATTTCGCCAATCCCGAGCTCAAGTTTTACTTTGTTCAGCTCGCGCCTTATGCGAAGTGGTGGGATATCCAGATGGCGCAGGAGCGATTTGCCGCGGAAGAGCCGAATGCCGGAATGGTCGTGTCCTGTGATCTCGGAAACCTGCATGACATCCATCCCAATGACAAATTGCCGATCGGCAAACGGCTGGCGGCGATGGCGCTCAGTCGTGACTACGGCTTTTCGGACATCGTCGGTGATTCTCCGAAAGTGCGTTCGTGTCGTGCGGAAGGTGATGTGGCGGTTCTCTCGTTTGACAAGGCCAAGCGTTGGTCGCTCTATAACTCAAATTGGTCGGTGGACGTGCCCTTTGAGCTGAAGGGCGATGATGGAGCATGGAAGCAGGCGAGATTGCTCAATGAAAACAACGGTCACACCAATACCGTTCCGTGGGAGACGAAGGGTAATATCGCCGGTGCCGAGTTGCGACTTAAGGCCGATGGCGTTTTGCGTCCCATCGGAGTGCGTCATCTCTATTTGAAACCGTGGCATGGGGTGTTGTATGCCGATTCGGGACTTCCCCTCGGTCCTTTCGAATGCGCGGTTTCGAATGCCGTCAATTATGGTATAATACCGAACAATAAGAATGACGTTTCAGTCAAATCGCATATTACTGGAGAAAAATGAATACAAAGAAGATATCGTCTTCACGGCGCGACTTCCTCAAGGCGAGCGCGGCGTTTGGTGCATTCAATCTCATTCCGTCGAGCGTTCTGTGGGGCGCGACCGCGCCTTCCAATCAGCTCACCCGTGCGCTGATCGGCTTCGGCTGCATCGCCCATTCCGGCAACCATCTGGACTTCAAGGGCTCGCGCCTCGTCGGTCTTTGCGATCCCTACGCCGCGCGGGTCGCGGAGGGTCTCGCCACCGCCGAGAAGAAGGGCTGGGGCAAGATCAAGGCCTATGAGAACTTCCTCAAGCTCCTGGAGGATCCCGGCGTTGATATCGTCCACATCTGCACTCCGCCGCACTGGCATGGCTGCCAGAGCGTGATGGCGGCGAAGGCCGGCAAGGACATCTGGT
>DCIL01000014.1:23884-24324 GCA_002315875.1 Verrucomicrobia bacterium UBA1727
GTGCGAGAAGCCCATGACCCGCACGATCGGCGAGGGCAAGCGCGTGATGGAAGTCGTCCAGGCGCAGAAGCGTATGTTCCGTCTCAACACCTGGTTCCGCTTCCAGGATCGTTTCTACGGGTTCGGAACGACGGTTGAGCCGATTCGTCAGATCGTGGAGAACGGACTTCTGGGCAAGGGTCCGATCAAGTGCACGTTCGGTACGGGACAGGGCTTCAGCTGGAAGTTCTTCTGGTCCGGTCGCATTCTCGAAACGCCCCAGCCGGTGCCCGCGGGCTTCGACTACGAGATGTGGCTTGGTCCCGCGCCGTGGAAACCCTACACCGAATACCGCACTGGCACTTCGTTCCGCGGCTATTGGGATTACGATGCGGGCGGCCTCGGCGATATGGCCCAGCATTATCTCGATCCGCTTCAGTATCTTCTCTGCAAGGACGAGA
>DCIL01000014.1:24392-48638 GCA_002315875.1 Verrucomicrobia bacterium UBA1727
CGCTTCGACCGCATCACGCTCACCTATTCGGACGGTACCACGGTGGCGCTTGACGGTGATGAGTCGCTGAAGGGCGAGCCGCTCCTTCGGGGCGCGAACGGACTTTGCGTGTATCCCGCCAAGAAGGGCAGCAAGGTGCCGCGGCTCGTTGATCGCAACGGCAAGGAACTGGATGCCGAGAACATCATCAAGGGTCTCCCCAAGCCCGCCAAGCAGCAGACGGACTTCATCGAGTCCTGCAAGCTTCGCAAGACCTTCGCGCTCAACGAGTGCAATGGCTTCCGTTCCTGCACGATGTTCAATCTCGCGATCGTCGCTGAGCGGCTCGGTCGTGGCTTCGAGTTCGATCCGGTGCGTCTGCACGCGGTGAACGACGAGGCGGCGGAGCGCTTCATCTATCAGGAAAACCGCATGCGCGAGCCGTGGCGTCGCGAGATGTTCGGTTGAGATGAGGAATAACTTAAAGGAGTTCATAAAGATGAATACGAAGATTTTGTCCGTTCTCGCGCTCGCGGCGGTGTTCGCCGGCTGTGCTACCACGCAGGAAGCGCCTGCTGCGGCAGACAAGTCGTCCGCAAAGGCCAACGCCTATTCCGATTACGGAACGGCGATGGCGAACAAGGGCGGAGAGTCCGTTCAGGTGGTGGTCTGGCAGGAGCAGAACCGCAAGGCGATCGACGAGGCGACGAAGCCGGAGAAGCTCGTGAAGTATGTCGAGAACTATGCCGCGGCGGATGCCTTCCTCGCTCGCATCAAGCCCGCCTATCAGACCGATCCGATGACGATGACCGAGATGGCGGCGATCACCCAGCTCGTGATGTGTCCGAAGTGTCCCAAGGCACCTCGCTATCGCGTCATCTGGGTTGCCGCGCTCGAGCGCGCCCGTGACAACGCCAAGTGCGAATATCTCAAGCGCATCTTCCAGCAGCAGCTTGACATCTGCCGGTGAGAATCACGGGCGGAGAGTTCGGCGGACGCATCCTCAAGGTTCCTAAATCGGACCTGATTCGTCCGACTCAGGACCGTGTCCGCGAGGCGGTATTCAACATTCTGCAGTTTGAATTGCCGGGTAAGGACTTCCTCGATCTCTTTTCGGGATCCGGCGCGGTCGGACTCGAGGCGCTTTCGCGTGGTGCGCGGCAGGTCGTGATGGTGGAGCGCGATCGTCTCCATCTTTCGGTGCTTCGCGATAATCTCTCGTCCATCGGCGGCGCGAAGGCGTCCGCGGCAACTGTTGTCGCGGCGGACGCCTATCGCTATCTTTCGACCTATTCTGGAGCCGGCTTCGACATCGTCTTTGCCGATCCGCCTTATGCGCTCGGTGAGGAGCGTGGATATGCCGCAGTGCTTGCGGATGCCGCTCAGCACGGCGTGGTGCGTCCCGGAGGAAAGTTCATCGCCGAGATGACTGCGGTGCAGAAAGCCGAGGAAACTCCCGGCTGGGAAGTCGTCCGTGACCGCACCTACGGCAAGACCCGCATCGTCATTTGGCAACGCACGTAATCGTATCTAATTTCAAATATCGTTATTATGTATTTGCTTGGAATTGATTATGGCACCGGAGGGTGCAAGGTAACGGTCATCGACGAAACTGGAAAGTTCATCGCCGACGCTTCGACGGAATTCACGACCTATCATGAACATCCCGGTTGGAGCGAGCAGGAACCGTCCGACTGGATGGCCTCGCTTTGCGCTTCGCTGAAGAAGCTTGTGGAGAAAGGTGTCGACCTCCGTGAGGTAGCGGCGCTCTCGCTCGACGGCTCGACGCACAACGCGGTGCTGCTCGATGAGGCGATGCGTCCCGTCCGCCGCACGATCATGTGGACGGATCAGCGCGCGACTGCCGAGTGCGCGGCGCTGAAGGCCGGTTGGGGAGAGAAGATCTTCTCGCGCTGCTATCAGATGCCGGCGCCTACCTGGACGCTTCCGCAGATGATGTGGCTAAAGGCGAACGAGCCCGAAGTGCTTGGGCGCGTCGCGAAGGTGTTGTTCGTGAAGGACTACGTGCGCTTTCAGCTCACGGGAGTCGCCAATACCGATTTCATCGAGGCAGAGGGTACGCTCTTCTTTGACATGAAGAGGATGGCGTGGGATGAGGAGCTGGTTGAACTTTCGGGGTTGAAGCTTTCGTCCATGCCCGATATCATCAAGCCCACCGATGTCGTGGGCGGAGTGACGGACGAAGCCGCCGCGCTTACCGGACTCAAGGTCGGAACTCCTGTCATCTGCGGATCGTCCGACAGCGCTGTTGAGGACTACGGCGCGGGAGCAGTCGAGCCGGGTGATCTCATCATAAAACTCGCTACGGCCGGCAACGTCAACTCCATGACCGCCGCGGCGCATCCGCATCCGAAGACGCTTACCTATTCGCATATCGTGCCAGGTATGTGGTATTCGGTGTCCGCAACGAATGCCGCGGCGCTTTGCCAACGCTGGTGGAGAGATAATTTCTACGCCGAGTTCGCCGCGTCCGGAGCCGGTGCCTGGGATGTCATCAACCGCGAGGCGGAATCGTCCCCGGTCGGATCGAACGGAGTCTTTTTCCATCCGTATCTTCAGGGCGAGCGCTGTCCGTATTGGGATTCCAACCTTCGCGCATCGTTCACCGGAGTTTCGATTTCCTCTACCCGCGGAGATTTCTCGCGGGCCTTGATGGAAGGTGTGGCGTTTTCGCTTAGGGACTGCTATCGTACGCTCGAAGAGATGAAGCTTCCCGTAAAGCGCATCTTCCTCATCGGCGGTGGGGCGAAGTCCCGACTCTGGAGCGAGATTGTCGCCAACGTCTTCAATTGCAAGGTCGCGGTGCCGTCCCCGGCGGACGCTTCGTTCGGCGCGTGTCTGCTTGCAGGCACGGGCATCGGGGTCTTTGCGGATGTCAAGGACGCGGTGACGAAGTGTCTCAAGATTGATCGCGAGATTGCGCCTGATCCGAAAGACGCCGCGCGCTACGATCATCTCTTCACCTGCTATCGCAAGATTCACGATGCACTCGCTGCGGTCTATTCGCAGAGAAAGGAATTCTGACATGAGGTTTGCGCTGTTGACGGTAGGTGTGCTTGCCGCGGGACTGCTTCTGGCGGGATTCAGCGAGTCCGTCTTCCGCACCGACGGAATCAAGATCACGCGTGATCTCCGCTATGGCGATCGGGACGATGCTCGTGAAGAAGGCGAGAAGTACAAGAGCTACATGTCCGGCCGCCAGAGCGACGGACACATCATGCACTCGCATCGGTCGGGACAGTACTACGATCTCCTTCATCGCGATGGACCGATTCCCGCTGACGCGCCGGTCTATGTCCATCTTCACGGCGGCGCGTGGTGCCAGCCCTACGACAAGGACGGCGAAGGGCTCAATTTCATCGGGCGGCTCGTGAACTGCGGATTCGTCGTGGTTAACATGGACTATCAGCTTCAGAACGATGTCACGGACGGTACGCGCGAGCTCTGGCGGCGTTCGCACGCTTCCTTCGATGATATGCTTAGGGATATCGACGCGCTCGTCACGCATCTCAAGACCGTGCGGCTGCCGGCGCTTGGAATTAAGACCGAGAAGATCGCCATCGGCGGAGGATCGGCGGGTGCGCATCTCTCGGCGCTCTACGCTTATGATGAGACGAATCCCGACTGGCTCGGACTTGGTCTCAAACACGAGCTCAAGATCGGCTTCGTGATGGACTTCGTGGGCCCAACCGATCTTGCGAGCGAGGACTTCTACGATCCGCTCGTCAATCATAGTTTTCCCATCGGCGCAATGTTCAACGAATGGTCTACCGATCGCCTGCTGATTCTCCTCGGTTGGCTCACCAATGCCGATCTTAAGGGCATGATCGCGAAGGGGAAGATCGAAGATGCGCGAAGCGTGCTCGCAAAATATTCGCCGCTCAGGATGATCACCGAGAAGAGTTGTCCCACGATTCTCGAGTATTCGCGTCTCTGGCCTGGCGCTACGACCGACGGATGCGTTCCGGTTTCCACTTATGACGATCACATCGCCGCGCTCGAAAAGGCGAATGTGCCCTATGAGGCGCATATGAGCTGGTTTTCGATTCACGGCAATCCGCGATCTGGCGTGCTTTCGTCCCTTGTTTCCAAGTGCGAGGATTACGCCGAAAAATATCTGAAGAAATGATTGGAGCATTACGATGACATCTCTGATTCTTGCCGCGATCTTTACGCTCAGCTCGCCGGACGGACGGCTTGCGGTTTCTTTTGAAAATGACGATGCGGGAATGCGGTGGTCGCTCAGTCGGGACGGCAAACCGCTCATCGCGCCTTCGCCGCTCGGACTCGTTTTTTCTAAGTCCACTTCGCAATCGGTTCCCAAGCTCGGCGCGCACAAGGTTCTCAAGGAACTCCGCTGGTCCGAAGACAAGACGTGTCGTCCACTCGTCTACCGCCGCAACGAAGTGCGCGAGCGCTACAACGAACTCGAGGTGCAGCTGGAGGAGAGGACTGCGGTTGAGCCCACCGTCGGAATGGGTCGCACGGTCATCGACAAGTCGCCGCGGCGGCTCACGATGGTCTTCCGTGCGTATGACGAAGGCGTCGCGTTCAGATATGTCATTCCCAAGCAGAAGTGCTTTGACGGATTCGAGATCATGCGCGAGCTCACCGAGTGGCGCTTTGCAAAGGAGGCGAAGGCGTGGGTGACGGAGTATCCTGCGGAGTTCACTTCGCAGGAATGCAAGTTCGAGCTGAAGTCGCTTGCCGAGATCGATCCGAAGAAATTTATCGGTTCGCCGGTCGTGGTCGAGCAGGAGGGCGTGAGCGTTGCGCTTTGCGAGGCCGCGCTTTACAATTGGGCGGGACTCTTCTTCCGCGGCAAGGACGCAAAAACCTTGAAGGCGCATCTCGCTGAACTTCCCGCAAGCGAGGCGTCCACCCCGCATGCCGCGGTCATCTGCGCGACTCCCGCTGCTTCGCCGTGGCGCGTGGCGATCGTAGGCGATAACGGACTCGACCTCCTCCGCAAGAACGATATTCTCGTGGGCCTCAATCCCGATTCCGATCCTTCAATTGACTTCTCGTTCGTGAAGCCGGGCGCGACGAGTTGGGACTGGTGGGCGGAGTCCAACAATTCGCTTTCGACCGAGACCACGATCAAGCTCATCGATTTCGCCGCGGAAATGGGCTGGCCGTATCACACGATCGATGGTGGTTGGTATGGTTTTGCAAGGCGTCCCAATCACGGGCCCAATGTGGAGCTCAAGCCCCGCAAGGACTTCGATCTGAAGCGTGTCGTCGAGCATGCGAAGGCAAAGGGGGTGCGACTCTGGGTATGGATTCACTGGATGGAGATTGAGGATACTGGCGTTGAGGAGACCTTCCGTCGCCTTGAGGAGTGGGGAATCGCAGGCGTCAAGACGGATTTCATCAACCGTCAGGATCAGTGGATTGTCAATTGGTACGAGCGCGTTCTTAGGTCCGCGGCGAAACATCATGTGATGGTCAACTTCCATGGTGCGTTCAAGCCGACCGGAACCGAGCGCACTTGGCCGAACAACCTCACCCGCGAGGGAATTCTCGGCAATGAGATGAATATCTTCCATGCGACAATCACGCCGCGTCACTGTCTCACGCTGCCGTTCACCAGGTTCCTTATCGGTCCCGGAGATTTCACACCCGGCGGTTTCGGCAACGTCTACTACAAGGACTTTGTCCCGCAGTGCAAGAAGGGCCATCGTTATGGAGACGAAACCGATCGCTGTCCCCATTGGGCGGAACAGTCCGGAACCCGCGGCTTCGCGATTGCGCAATGCGTTGCCTACGATTCGTATCTGATGACGATCTGCGACTGGCCAGAACGCTATCATGTCGGAGGCAAGGCGACGGGCGAACTCGTGCCGGGCGCGAAGGCGCTCAAGGATCTTCCGACGGCGTGGGACAAGACGATTCCTCTTCAGGGTCGCTGCGGAGAGTATTATGCGGTTGCGCGTCTCGCTCGGGACGGACGTTGGTATGTCGCAGCGATGACGGTCGCATCGCGCAAACTTGAGGTGAAGCTCGATTTCCTCGGCAGCGGCAGTCGCCGCGCAACGATCTATGTTGACGATCCGGTCAAGACTCCCGTCGACGCCAAGGCGCTTTCTGTAAACGAGCGTAAGGTTACTGCCGCAGATACGCTCACTCTCGATCTTTGCAACGAAGGCGGCGCCGTCGTCATCATCGACTGAAACGTATGATTGCAAAGCTCCAGCCCAATCGCGTCCGTCGAACCTATCAAGGAGGTTCGCGCATCGATGCCTTCACTGCCAGCTCTCCGGTTGTTGACGGCGCCTTGCGTCCCGAGGACTGGCTCGCTTCTACTACGACCGCCTTCAACGGCAGTGTTGAGATTGAGGGCGAGGGACTTGGTCGCTTGTCGGATGGACGGCTTGTGCGCGATGCGGTGGGCTCACTGCCGATTCTCGTCAAACTTCTTGACAGCGACGAGCGTCTCGTCGTCCAGGCCCATCCGACCGTGCCGTTCGCCAAAGAGTTCCTTGATTCGTCCGTCGGCAAGACCGAGTGCTGGTATTTTCTGCCTGGCACAGCTCCTGACGCCTGCGTCTATCTTGGTTTCAGGCCTGGCGTCACCCGCGAGCAATGGAAGAGCGCCGTCAACGCTGCAATTTCCGAAAATCTGGGGACAGACCCCGATCAACGTGATGAAAAAGCGAGGAATTTGCTAAGTTTCTTGCATATAGTTCCTGTGAAGGCGGGAGATTTCGTTTTTGTAGACGGTGGTGTACCGCACGCGATTGGGGCCGGCTGTTTCATGATCGAGCTTCAGGAGCCGAGCGATCTTATGGTTGTCGCGGAACGCTTTACGCCGTCTGGACGTGTCATTCCTGACAAGAAGCTGCATTGCGGACTTGGCTGGGAGAAGATGTTCGACGTATACGAATATCACGGATGCGAGTTTGACGAGCTTTGCGCGCGGTACGTGAGGCGCGCTTCGCACGGTCGCATACTGGGTCCGGAAATGACGGATAAGTTCTCGATGTGGCGACTTGAGAAGGGCGATGATCTCGCGCTTTCGCGGTCCGCGGCAGTTGCGGTGGTGACCGATGGCTGCGGTCTTGTCAACGATTGTCGTGTCGCGAAAGGCGACCGCCTCGTCATTGCAGACGAAAGCACTCTACACGTCACCGGTGACGTCACCTTAGTAATATGCAGTTAACCTCTCAAACCTCTCAAACTTATGCTCCTATCCATCATTGCCTCCGTTCTTCAGTTCGTTAACCCCTTCATCGGTACTGGAGGTGACGGACATCTCTTTCCGGCTGCGTCCTATCCTTTCGGTGTCATTCAGGCCGGACCCGATACCGGTTGGGGCGACTGGGACTACTGCAGCGGTTATCGCTACGAGGATAAGGCGATTACCATGTTCTCGCAGACGCATAATCCCGGTGGTGGGTGCCCGGATTACGGCGACATTGGACTTATGCCTTATCGGCCTGGTGCTGCAAAAGGTGCGCAGCCATCGACTGGTTTTTCTCATGCGGACGAGAAGGCGGAGCCCGGTTACTATTCGGTTAAGCTCAAGGACGGCATCAAGGTTGAAGTCGCCGCGGCGGAACATTCGGCGATCTATCGCATCGATTACGGACGCGAAAGCGCGGCGGAACTTCTCGTCGATCTCGACTACGGCGCGGCAAATACGACCTGGGCGCGCAAGACCGTTAAACCGGTCGAGGTCAACCGTACCGAGTCCGGGCTCAACGGACTTCTGGTGCGCAGTGGTTTCGTGAAGGGACGTCACATCGCCTTCGACATCCGCTTCTCGCGTCGTCCGATTCGCTGTGAAGCCGCACCCAATTATCTCACCAATGCCATCGCCAATGTGCACTCTCCGGCCTTCCGCTACACGTTCGACCTGGCGGACGGTGAACCGCTGTTCGTGAAACTTGCGATTTCCACGACCACTCCCGCAGGCGCGGCGAAGAACCTCGATGCGGAGATTCCCGCCTACGATCTTGCCGCGGTGCGCAAGGCCGCCGCGGCGAAGTGGGAGTCGATTCTTTCGAGGATTGAACTCGATTCCGCAACCGATGCCGATACGAAGACGATTTTTTACACCAGCGTCTACAACCTGTTTCACGCGCCTCAGAATTTTGCCGATGTGGACGGATCCTATCGCGGGGCGGACGATAAGATTGCCGTTGCTCCCACTAAGCGCTATTATTCGGAGTTCTCGCTTTGGGATACCTTCCGCGGGGCGCATCCGTTCTACACGCTCTTCGCGTCCGAATACGTTCCTGATTTCGTCAATTCGCTGCTCGCTCACTATCGTGCCGCGGGCTTCCTGCCGGTGCTGCCCAAGTGGAACAAGGATTCTCAATGCATGGTCGGCACGCACGCGGTGGCGGTGATGGTTGATGCGTATTTCAAGGGACTTGCGCCGAACGCCGATTGGCAGGCGGTTATGGACGCGATCGACAACACTCTGCGTAAGGTTCATCCTACCCGCTACAAGGAGGGCTGGCCGCTCCTCGACAAGTATGGCTACTATCCCTGCGACAAGCTGAAGGGCGAAGGCGCCTCGCGCACGCTCGAATGCTCTTACGACGACTGGTGCGCGTGGAAACTTGCCGCGGCGCTTGGGCGCGAGGAGAGTGCTCGGTTCTTCGAGAAGCGCGCCCACAACTGGACGAACGTCTTTGATCGCACGACGCTTTTCATGCGCGGACGCAAATCGGACGGCTCCTGGCGCGATCCGTTCGATCCGTATCATTGCGGACATGAAAGCTCGTGGCCGGGAGATTTCACCGAGGGCAATGCCTGGCAGTGGCGTTGGCACGTCTTGCAGGATCCGGACGCGCTCATCGCATCGCTCGGTGGCAGCGAGAAAGCGATTAAGCTCTTGGACGAACTCTTCGCGCTGCCGTCCTCGCTCAACCGCGAGCAGACCTCGCGTGACGTGACGGGACTTCTCGGACAGTATGTGCAGGGCAATGAGCCGAGTCATCACATCCCTTATCTCTATTCGCTTTGCGGACGCCGCGATCTTGCCGCGGCGCGGATTAAGGAACTTTGCGGGAAGTTCTACTTCAATCGTCCCGACGGTCTTTGCGGAAACGAGGATCACGGAGAGATGAGCGCGTGGTATGTGTTTGCCGCGCTCGGATTCTATCCCGTCAATCCTTCGAGCGGCGAGTTCGTTCTGGCCGCACCGCTGTTGCCAAGCGTAACGATGACGCTTGCCAACGGACGCAAGCTCAAGGTCGTCTCGCGGCAGGTGAAGCCGGGTGCTGGAAAGGTGACGTTCAACGGACGCGAAATCATCGGTAACCGTATCCGCTATTCCGAGATCATGTCCGGCGGCGAGCTCGTTTTTGAAACTCCTTCGCGCGTGGTGGATGATTACGATATCGTCATCTACGGTTCGTCCCCAGGGGCGATATCCGCCGCGGTTCAGGCCAAGCGCATGGGTAAGTCCGCAGTGATCGTCTCGCCTGAGACCCGCATCGGCGGACTCACCACCGGTGGACTCGGCCAGACCGACATCGGCAACAAGAAGGCCTTCGGCGGCATTGCGCTTGAATTCTATCGTGACGTCGCCAAGTGGTATCGGGACGAATCGCACTGGACTCGCCAGAAGCGAAGTGACTACATTCCCGACGGACAGTGCGCGGGTACCAAGGGTGACGACTCGATGTGGACGTTCGAGCCCTCTGCTGCGCTGGCGATCCTCGAAGGATGGGAGCGGCGCGACGGACTCGTCATCCATCGCGGACGACGCCTCGATCGGGAGAAAGGTGTAGGTGTAGGTGTAGGAGAGAAGGAAAAAGGAAAAGGGAAAAGTGAAATAGGGAGGAGAATAGTTTCCTTTGTGACGGAGGATGGCACGGAGTATCGCGGTAAGGTGTTTATTGATGCGACTTACGAGGGCGATCTCATTGCCGCGGCAGGCGTCGGCTATACTGTCGGTCGCGAAGCGAATCAACTTTACGGCGAGACGCTTTCCGGATGCCAACGTGCGCGTGCGTGGTATCACCAGATAGAGAACGGCGTATCCGGCTATGTGATCGCCGGCGATCCGTCGTCCGGCTTTCTGCCCGGCGTTGAGCGCGACGATGGTCGCGCGGATGGGACGGGCGACAAGTTCGTGCAGGCGTATTGCTTCAGGATGTGCTTGACGGACGATCCCGCCAATCGCATTCCGTTCGCGAAACCGGCAAACTACGACGAGCGTAATTACGAACTTCTCTTCCGGCATCTGGACGCAAAGCCGAAGAACTCTTTCACGGGCAATCTCGAATGGAAGCTTCCCTGGATCAACTCCAAGATGCCTAACCGTAAGACCGATACCAACAATCGCGATGGTTTTTCGACTGACTTCATCGGTCAGAACTGGAGATGGCCCGAGGCATCGTATGACGAACGGGCGAAGATTCTCAAGGCACATCTCGACTATCAGCGCGGACTCATGTGGACGCTTGCCAACCATCCTCGTGTGCCGGATGCGGTCCGCGCCGTCTATTCGCGCTGGGGTACGTGCAAGGATGAGTTCAAGGATGGACTCGGGGACGGCTGGCAGTCGCAGCTTTACGTGCGTGAGGCGCGTCGCATGGTCGGTCATTACGTGATGACCGAGGCGAACTGCCGTGGCAAGGTCAAGGTCACCAAGCCCGTCGCGATGGGCGCGTACGGCATGGATTCCCATCATGTCCGTCGCATTGCCGATGATAAGGGCTTCGTTCGGAACGAGGGTGACGTCCAGATCCATGCCGATGAGAAGAATCGTCGCTATCCTCCGTACTCGATCGACTACGGCGCGCTCGTGCCGAAGCGCGGCGAATGCGCGAATCTCCTCGTGCCGGTCTGCGTCTCGGCTTCGCACATCGCCTTCGGATCGATTCGAATGGAGCCGGTTTTCTTTGCTCTCGGACAGGTTGCAGGCACTGCCGCCGCGTTGACTGTCGATTCTGGATGTGCCGTTCAGGATGTCGATTATTCGGCATTGCGCGCACGGCTGCTCAAGGACGGACAGGTCATCGAGTACTAAAGAACGATGTTGCTTGAAATCGAGAATCTGGACGTTTCCTACCGCTCTGAAGACGGAGCGGTCACGTCCGCGGTCAGGTCGGTGTCGCTTTCGCTGGACCGCGGCGGAGTGCTCGGTCTCGTTGGCGAATCGGGTAGCGGCAAAAGTTCGGTTGCGATGAGCGTGCCGCGCCTCTTGCCGAGTCCGCCTGCCTTCTGGCCATCGGGACGCATCCTGCTTGACGGAGTCGACCTTCTTCATCTCGAGGTATCCAAGCTTCGCGAATATCGCGGTAAGCGCATCGGAGTCATATTCCAAGATCCAATCGGCTCCTTGTCTCCGCTTCACCGTATCGCCGATCAACTCGTTGAGACGGTGCTCCTTCACGATCGGGTTTCTTCTGCCGCGGCGAAATCGATGGCGATCGAATGGCTCGGCAAGGTGGGCTTGCCAGATCCCGCCGGATGCGCCAGGGCCTATCCGCATGAACTTTCGGGTGGTATGCAGCAGCGCGTGATGATTGCGATGGCGCTTATGCTCGAGCCCGATCTCATCATCGCGGACGAGCCGACGACCGCGCTCGACGTGACGATTCAGAAGCAGGTGCTGGAACTCATGAAGGAACTGCACCGCGCAAATTCGGCCGTGCTGCTCATCACTCACGATCTCGGAGTAGTGGCGAACATGGCTACGGAAATCGCAGTAATGAAAGATGGTGTCATCGTCGAGAAGTCGTCCGACGTGTCTCAGTTCTTCGCCGCACCGAAAGAAGAGTATTCGCGTGCGCTCGTAAGAGAGGCAAGAAGGATGGCGATTTGAGAGGTGAAGAGAAGCGAAGAGAGGTGAAGAGAAGTGATGAGAAGTATTGAAATGTTGATGGTTATTGGGTTTGTTGCGGTTGCGGCGATTGGGGCTGAAATGCCTTTCGCGGCGAATTTCCAGGGCAAGGAACTGCCCGTCGAAGAATGCCGCGTGAGTGCCATTCCGTTCAATCGCGTGTGGCCTGGAACACAGCGTCCCATCGAGCAGTCAAAGATCGGTTATTTCACGTCCTTCGATGTGGATGCTCCCGGTGAGTTCACACTTCGACTTCCCGATGCCGCGGCGCCGGTGCGCGTGCATCCGTTCCGTCGTGGCGGATGGACGGTTAAGAACGGCGTCTTCCGTATGCGCATCGAGAAGCCGGAGCAGTTCGTCGTGGTGACGGCGGGACGCGAGTTTCATGTCTTTGCGGACGCCCCGTGGAAGTACGTGCCGCGTCCCGGAGACCGTTATTTCGGTCCCGGAATCCATGAGCCGGGCGCGATCATTCCGAAGTCGGGAGAGCGAATCGTCCTTGACCGCGGTGCTACCGTCTACGGCAATTTCGTTTTTCTCGGCGTGACCAACGTGACGGTCGAGGGACGCGGCATTCTCGACGGTTCTCGCATCGCCCGCGAGGATCCCAAGTGGCCAGGCACGGTTGCCGCGGCGAAGAGCGGACTTCCGGGAGTCTCTCCGGTGTGGGGTACGACCAGTGTCTATGCGTATAAGTGCGGAGGACTTTCGCTTTCGGGAATCGTCTTCCGCGATCCGTCGAGATGGACGATGAACATCTGCGATTCTTCCGATATTCTCATCGATGGAGTGAAGCTCGTGGGACTTTGGCGGTACAATGCGGATGGCATCGATCTTTGCGCTTGCCAGCGCGCGGTCGTGCGCAATTCGTTCGTGCGGTCCTTCGACGACTGCATGATCGTGCGTCCGCAACTGCATATGGAAGAGGCGACGGAAACGCGTGACATATCTGTTTCCAATTGCTTCTTCTGGTGCGATTGGGGTGCGGTGATGAAGGTGCAGCACGGACAGCGCGCCTGTGGAATTTCGGATGTTCGTTTCCGTGATATCGACTGTGCGCGGGTAGATTGGACGGTGTTGACCGTGACCACGCGCTGGGGGTCCGAAAAGAATGTCATCCGCGGCGTTTCGTTCGAAGATATACGCGCGGACATTGCCGACGACCGGGTGGCACAGCAGTATCAGGAGCGGGACGACATGAAGTTCGTGTCGCGTCCTTCGCGCAGATTGTGCCTTGTTGACGTGAGTGCGTATTCGATGGGCAAGCCCGCGCCGAACCAAGGCAAGCCCGGCAAGATGGATCCGTCGTTCTTCCATCTCGATTATTCCGATCTCGTCTTCCGCAATTTCAAGGTCTATGACCGTCCCGGACATCTCCTCGACGCTTCATCAGACGTCGATACTGCGTTGCACATCCGCAATGACCTGCCTCATTTCAAGCTTCGCAACGTTGACATCGCCGACTTCCCGAAAATCAAAAACGCAAACATCTCCAAGGGTATTAAAATCAAAGGACTGTGATCATGAACATATCGACATTGGCATTGCTGGCCTCTGCGGTCATTTCGGTGGAATCTCCCGATGCGAAGATACCCGAGCATTATTCCCATCCCATCACCGGCAACGGATCGCTCGTTCTCTGCGTGGATCCGGAAGGTGATCAGAGTCAGAAGCAGGCGGCGAAGAAACTGTATGTTCCAGAGATTGCCTGGGAAGGGCGGCGGTATGCGCGGGGTGGAAACCGCGCGGCGCTCATTTCGATGGGACATTGGAACACGAAGGTGAAGGTGGACGGCGTTGACATCGGCAAGCTCAAGTCTTGGAAGCAGTCCCTCGATCGTTCCTGCGCGCTCGTCACTTGCGAAGCGAATTATGAAAAGGTCGCAGTCGTCAGTGAGGTGTTTACGCACGCCAATGAGAACGTGATCGCAATCCGCAAGCGCGTGAAGGCGGCGAAGAGCGCTAAGCTTGCGACGGTTGCGCTGACCTATTCGTTCTCAGTCGGAGATTCGGCAAAGGTTCCGCCGCGCGTCTTACTGGAGGAGCCGATTGCGGATCATGGAATCGTGCGCATGCTGTATGTCGCCTATGCTCATCGCGTCTATCGCGGAGAGACCAGGGTCTACGGAAACGCGAAGGCGAAGTATACGCGGCCGCGTCCGTCGGCGGTGACGCTGGAGACGGAAGTCAAACTCGTTGATGGTGAAGGCGTAGCCGATTTCATCCTGACCTTTGCCGACAACTACGACGAGGATGTTCCGGGGAATATCGATCGCCGTGCGCGAGAGGTGCTTGCGTTGAAACACAAGCCGAGTTACAATGACGTTCAGTCGATCTTCGAAGTTCAGCAGCAGGACGAGTTTCCGGTTGAGATCCGCGATCGTCGGCTCGCCGCGGTGGATCTTGCGGCACAGCGCGGCTTTGACATGCTGCTGGCGGAGAACCGTGCGGCCTGGGCGAAGAAGGACAACGGCTTTTACGTGAAGCTCGGCGATAAGCGCCTTGATGATGTCTGGCAGACGGCGGTCTACAATCTCAGGGTCTTCGCCACCAAGTGGTCGATTCCCGTCGGCATCTTCGGCCGCGGACGCGAGTGGAGCGGACGCTACTTCGCTTGGGATGAGGCGTTCACGGCAATGGGTGCGATGGCGGCGGGTGAGCGCGAGATCGGACGGCTTCCTACGCTCTTTCGCCGCAAGCTGCTCCTGATTGCGGTCATGCGCAATTCGTATTATCGCGCACCGACCCTGAACGCCTACGGTGCACGCTATGTCTGGGAGACGACTGAGGATGGTACCGAGGGGACGACTGACGGACTCTGGATCGACCATATCTTTCACGCCTCGACCGTCGCTGAATGCGCCTGGCGCAACTATCTTTGGAGCGGAGACAAGGAGTTCCTGCGCGACATCGCTTATCCGGTCATCCGTGAGAGTGCGCTTTATCTGCTGACGCATCATACCTACGAGCGCGATGGAAAGTTCATGATCGGCAAGTGTACGGACATCGAGCGGCTCGGTCCCGCGGTGGAGAATCCGTTCCTCACCTCCTGCGGAGCGATCCGCACCTTTGAGCTTGCGGCCCGCGCAGAGCGCATACTCGAGTCGAAGGACGGCAATGCCGAGAAGTTCCTGCGCGCTGCGGCGGGACTCAGGAAGACGCTGCCTAATCGTGACGGACGTTACATTCCCTTCGAGGGATGCAAGGAGAACAGCATCGTGACCATCTGCGGATACTGTCCGTTCCCGGTGCTCTCGACGACGGATGAGAAGGGGGTGAATGCGGTTCGGTATTTCGCGGACAACATCCGCACCGCCGGCAACATGGTTCCGCACGGCAACGGCGTCTGCTCTTGGTATGCGAGCTGGACGGGCGGCGCGCTTGCGGCGATCGGCGATGGCGAGCGGGCGTGGAATACGCTCTCGCTCGCGTCCGACGGCACGGGACTTTTTGGCGAGCCGTGGGAGATTCTTGAGATTCGGTCCCATCCGTGGTTCGTCTCGTCCGGCGGTAACTACATGAGCACCTTGACCTCGCTCCTGGTGGGGCAGGACGAGAATTCCTCGAAGGTGCGCCTGGCGTGGGGAGTGCCGAAGACGATGAAGAACTACTCCTTCCGGCTTCCGCTTTACGGCAACGGATGGGTCGAGCTCGTCGTGAAGGACGGCAAGGTCGTCAAGTTCGACCACGACAAGGATCCCAACCGTCAGTTCGTGTTGCCGTAATGGTGCCTATTTGTCCTTCCCGGATATGGTATAATACCGCATCATATTTCGGGTATAAATGACATTCATTCAGAAACACGCCTATTCGATGGGATGCGGATTCGCCGCGATGCTTTGGCCGTTCTTCGGCAAGCGTCAGCGGATTGCGATCGACAACATCCTCAGAGCGAAGATTACCGATGATCCCGGCGAGGCGCGGCGAATCGCCAAGAAGTCGTGGTGCCATCTCGCGGGACACGTCGCTGAGGCGATTTGCGTGCCGGGCGTGGTCAATAAGGACAACTGGCGGGAGCATCTCGACTTCTCCGAAGTTAGCGAGAAGACGGCCAAGTTGATTCTCGAATCCCCCGACATCCCGATTCTGATCGTAAGCTCCCATCACGGTGTCTGGGAGATCGCTACCAACATCCTCTCCATAGTCCGTCCGATGATTGCGATCGCCCGCGTGCAGAACAATCCCATCGTCGCGAAGTGGATGAAGAAACATCATTTCCGCGGGCCTGTGACTATCGTTGACAAGAATCACGGTTTTACGAAGAGTGTCATCGAGCAATGGCAGAGTGAGAAGTCCGCCATGACGATTCTCATGGATCAGCATGCTGGCGGCGGCTCTCTGCTAAAGTTCATGGGGCGTCCCGCGCACACCTATACCTCTGCCGCGCGGCTCGGCATCAAGTACGGCTATCCGATCGCGGTCGGCTCGTTCGTGCGCGTCGGACCATATCGCTACCGTATGGTCAGTGGAGAACCTCTTGCTTTTTCTAAGAACGACGACCGTGACAAGTGCGCTCAATTGCTGAATGACCGGCTTGAGGCGGCGATTCGCCGGTATCCCGAGCAGTACCTCTGGGTGCATAGGAGATGGCGTGATGATTGAGTTTTATCTACTGATTGCATTTGATATCCTTTGCTTGTTCTGCTCGGCCATTTTCTTCTGGTCGACGTTCATCGTGCTTATCGGACTCGTCAAGCCGATGCACCGCTATGCAAGGGCGGAGCGCAAGCTCAAGTTCGTCGTCCTCGTCTGCGCACGTAACGAAGAGCGGGTCATCAAGCTTCCGGTGAAGAGCGTATTGATGTCAAAGTATCCGACGAATCTTCGCGAGGTGATCGTGCTCGCGGATAACTGCACTGATCGGACCGCCGAAAGGGCGCGAGAGGCGGGGGCAACGGTATGGGAGAAGACGACGCCGAGTCACGGGAAGGGTGATGTGCTCGAATGGGGAATCAATCGCCTACAGGCGGAGCGTCCCGATGCCGAGGCGATCGCGGTGTTTGATGCCGATAATTCCTGCGGTGACAATTGGTTCGATGCGGTGAACGATGCGCTCAATGATGGCGAGAGCGTTGTCACTGGACGCCGCGGCTCGTCCAATGCCCGCGCCAATACGATCAGCGGATGGTATACGATCTATTGGTTGATGATGAACGAACTTTCCAATCGCGTCCGCACCAATCTCGGCCTTTCCGGAAAGCTCACCGGCACGGGCTTCGCCTTCCTCACTTCGCTCATCAAGGAGTCCGGCTGGAGCACCCACACCCTCGTGGAGGACGTCGAGTTCACGGTGCAGACGAATATCCGCGGCGGACGTGTCGGATACGTGGCTGACGCCGACTACATTGACGAACAGCCAGTGGACTTCCTTCATAGCTGGCGTCAGCTTCGGCGCTGGACCACTGGCGGCTGGCAGATCGTCCACGGGTATTTCTTCCCCTGGCTACGTCAGCTAATGAAGACGCCGTCGATTCGTCTTTTCGACAGTTTCTTCGCAATCATGACGGGTATGTCGGTGGCGTTCATTCTGCTTTTTAACGTCGCAGGCTTCGTCTGGCGTCTTTGTCGTGATCACGCCGATCAGGGAGCATTTGCGCTCTTCTTCGGTGTTTTCGGTTTCCTCTTCATCATGGGCTGGTTCACCGCAATTGCCGCGGTCGCGCTTTCTCCCGACAAACGCCGTCCCTCGTGGAAGGCGATCGTGACCTATCCGTTCTTCTCATTGATTCTTTCCGCGGCAGTTCTCTATACGCGGCTTTTCCCAACTCGTACCTGGAAGCCAATTCCACACGGAACGACGGAGGCGGAGTGATGTCTGACGATTACGAACTTCTTGATTCCGGAGACGGACGCAAACTCGAGCGCTTCGGTAAATATACGCTGGCGCGTCCCTGCTCGCAGGCCTTGTGGCGTCCAAAGAAGAGCGCGGCGGATTGGAATGCCGCGGATGCCTCGTTCGATCGCGAGGACGGCAACCGCTGGCATGGACGCAATAATCTTCCCAAGGAATGGCAGATCGAAACCGCCGGCATCAAGTTCAAGCTCGGCGGCACCGATTTCGGACATCTCGGAATCTTTCCCGAACAGCGCGCCCAATGGAAGTGGATGAGAGATGAGGTGAAGAGAAAAGGTGTTGGTGAGGGGAAGAGGATATCCGGGCTAAATCTTTTTGCATATTCCGGTGGGTCGACGATGGCGATGGCGCTCGGAGGCGCTGAGGTCTGTCATCTCGATGCGTCGAAGGGTATGGTCGAATGGGCGCGCGCCAATGCAGCGCTCAATGGCTTGGCGGATCGTCCCATCCGTTGGATCGTGGACGACGCCCACAAGTTCATGAAGCGCGAGATTCGCCGCGGTCATCGATACGATGCGATCGTGCTCGATCCGCCGAGTTTCGGACGTGGTGCGGGCGGTGAGATGTACAAGATCGAGCGCGATTTGAAGGAGACGCTTTCGCTGGTTAAGGAATTGCTATCCGATCATCCCGCGTTCGTGCTCTTCTCTTCGCACACTCCCGGGCTCTCCCCAATCGTGGCGGAGAACATTCTTTCCCAACTATGGCCGACGGCGCGGCTTGAGTCCGGTGAGATGTTGTTGGAGGGGAACTCGCTTCAGTGTCCGAGCGGCATCTACTGCCGCGCGATCTTTTGATTTTCATTTTGAGGAGGAATTACGATGAGAGATCTGTTTATCGTAGGTGCAGGTGGTTTCGGTCGCGAGGCGGTATGGACCATCGAGCGTATCAACAAGGCCGCGCAGCAGCCGATCTGGAACGTCATCGGGTTTGCGGATGACGATCCCGCCAAGGCGAGCGGAAACTTCGAGGGATATCCGATGCTGGGCTCCGTAGAGAAGGCGAGTCGCGATTTCCCCGGTGCCTCGGTCTTCATCGCGATCGGTGACAATTCCGTCCGCCGCGCGATCTACGCCAAGCTCCGCGGACATGACTTCCCCGCGCTCATCGATCCGAGCGCACAGGTCTCGCCTACGACCGAGTTCCGTCACGGAACCTACATCGCCGTCGAGGCGGTCGTTTCGGTCGGCACCGAGATCGGCAAATTCGTTATCATCAATGCCCGCGCCGGTGTGGGACACGATTCGAAGGTCGGTGATTTCGCCAACATCGCGCCAGGCGTTTCGCTTTCGGGACATACCACGATCGGTGAGGACGTGATGATGGGCACGAACAGCTGCACCGCTCCCGGAATGAAAGTCGGAGATCGTGCCACTGTCGCTTGCGGAACTCCCGTTCTTAAGGATGTCGAGCCCGATACCACGCTCAGTCCCTTCGGTACGCTCAAGGTATGAAGTGGGCGATATATAACATCCTCTTTGCTCTCGTATATCCGTTCCTGCTGCCGGGTTTTCTTCTGAGGATGCTTAAGCGCGGCGGATATGCCGCGCGGATGGGTGATCGTTTTGCGCTTTATCCGAAGGAGATTCTTGATCAGTTGCGCGAGGGCAACTTCGTCTGGGTGCATGCCGTTTCGGTGGGTGAAGTGCAGGTCGCGGGACAGCTCATGCGCGAATGGCGCAAGCAGGATCCGTCAATTCGATTCTGCTTTTCGACCACTTCCTCAACCGGCTGGATGATGGCAGAGAAAGAACTCTCAACCCTAACCTCTCCTCACCCCTCTTCACCTCTCCTCACTTCTCAAACTTCTATTCTCATCTACAACCCTCTCGATTTTCCGAACTTCGTCAAGAGCGCGCTCAAGACGGTGAAGCCGAAGGCGATCGTGATGACCGAGTCGGAGATCTGGCCGAACTTTCTGATGTTCGCCAAGCGTTATAAGATTCCGACCTATCTCATCAACGCGCGCGTCAGCGACCGCAGCGCGCCGCGCTATAAAAAGGCCAAGTTCTTCTTTGGTGATGTCTTCGCTTCGTTCACGAAGATCTTCGCGCAATCAGAGCTTGATGCCGAGAGGATTCGCGCCGTGTTGCCCAAGGGCGTCGATAATGTCGAGGTGACGGGCAGCTTTAAGTTTGATGTCGCCCATCGTAACGAGGCGAAGGAAAAGGAGCTGGAGAAATGGATATTCGGTGAAGAAGGGGACAGCAAGCGTACGACAGCAAGTTCTGGCGGCTCTTCGGCAAGGCCGAAGATCTTGCTTGGTGGATCGACCTGGCCCGGTGAAGATGAGATTCTTCTCAACATCTACAAAACCCTCATCTCTCACCCCTCTCAACCCTCTCAACTCTCTCAACCCCCTCAACTCTCTCAACTTTCTCAACCCTCTCAACTTTCTCAACCCCCTCAACTTTCTTCTCTCAGCGCCTCTGCGCCTCTGCGGGATCAATCCATACCCATTCTCGTCATCGCTCCGCGTCATTTTGAGAAGGCCGATGCCGTCGAGGAGAACATCAAGGCTGCTGGTTTTACTTGCATCCGCCGCAGCCGCACCACTCAAACCTCTCCTCACCTCTCTTCAACTTCAACTTCTAACTTCAACTCCTCTACCTCTACACCAATCCCCGTCTATCTCGCCGATACTACTGGCGAGCTGATGGGACTTTACGGCCTCGCCGATGTCGTCTTTGTCGGCAAGTCGCTTTGCGAGCACGGATCTCAAAATATGATTGAGCCGTGCCTTTGTGGAAAGCAGGTCTTTGTCGGACCTTACACTGAGAATTTCCGTCCGGTGATGAGCGATCTCCTTGAAGGCAAGGCGCTTACTCAGGTCGCGGATGCCGCAGAACTGGAGCGCGGCATTCTCGCGGCGTTCGCGAAATCGGATGCAGAGGCCGCTGCGATCGGCAAGCAGGCGGCGGACGCCGTAGCGCGGCGCTGTGGAGTGGTGGCGAAGTGTGTGCAAAAGATTCGTCTCTTCAATCGATGAGCTGCTTGTTTTATCACACCAAACGATCTCTGCGCCTCTGTGCCTCTGCGGGAGTTAATAACACACTCGTTCACAACGCCACTCTGCGCCTCTGTGCCTCTGCGGGAGTTTTAGTCCTCGTTTTATTCAGCTCTTTTCTCTTTGGCTGTTCTCGCAAGGATGCTCCCGTCTACGACGACTATATCTATGCGCCGGTCACCAATGCGTTTCGTCAGATTGAACTTGTGGAGAACGCTTCGCTCGGAACCAATCGGGTGACGCTGGTCGATCTCGATGTGCGCGGCATGTCGGCGGCGGATTTTAAACGCAAGCTGGAATCGGTGGAAGGTGCGGCGGTGCACGTATGGATGCCGGGACGCACTCGCTGGCTCATCGTTTCGCGTCCCGTTACCAACGCAGTTTCGATGTCCGCGGCAATGGAGGCGATCGCTTCGGACGAGGAGTGCCCGTCGCTGGCTTCTATCTTTTCCAATTATGTCGGCACCCGTGAGGAGATCATGCCAGCTTTCGCCTCGCGCCTCGAAGGCGAGGTCGTGCCCGAATGGTTCGTCACCAAGGATATTCCGACCGTTCAGTGGCTCGATGGACGCGATGTTGATGCGGACATCCGGGACCTGACCCTTTCTGAGATTCGCTCGATGCAGCTCGTCCGTCGCGAGGTTCTCGAAGGCGATATGCTGGCGGCTGCGGCGAAGACGAAAGGGGACGAGGAAAAGGCGACGGACAAGTGGAACAAGGCCGCGCTTCGCAATCCCCACGATACCTTACTCAACGAGCGCCTCGACCGGCTCGCGCGCAATGCGAAGGGATTCCTCAAGGTGGGCAAGGTGTTGCAGGCCATGAAATGCTATGAGACGATGGTGCTCGTCAAACCCACGGCGGCGAGCGTTCACAATTTTGGCATGTGCCTTAAGAAGATCGGAAAGTCCGATCTTGCGGAAAAGGTGCTGAAGCATGCCAAGGAACTGGAAAAGTGATTTATGTCAGATTTTGTTCATCTTCATCTTCATACCACGTATTCGCTGTTGGACGGACAGTGTCAGATCAATCCGCTCGTCCTCAAGGCGCGTAAGGCCGGAATGCCTGCGCTCGCAGTTACCGATCACGGAAACCTCTTCGCCCTGAAGGCCTTTTATGACGCCTGCCGCAACAAGAAGAAGCAGTTCGAGGGCATTCCGACGATTACGCCGATTCTCGGTTGTGAGACGTATGTCACCTCGACCGGCGATTACTTAAGCCGCGACAAGAACGAGCTGCGCCATCACCTTTGCCTTCACGCGAAGAACCTGACCGGTTATCACAATCTCGTCAAGCTCATTTCCGAAGCGCACATCAACGGCGTCTACTACGGGCACGCGCGAATCGACCACAAGCTGCTCGAGAAGTATCATGAAGGTCTCCACTGCAGCGCCGCCTGCATCGCCGGCGAGGTGTCGCATGCAATCGACATCGGCAACATGGCGGAGGCCGAGCGCATCGCGAAGTGGTACAAGGATCTCTTCGGCAGCGACTATTCGCTCGAGGTGATTCTCCACAAATCCGTGAAGAACGGACCGGACATTCCGCTTTCGGTGCGCAATGAATTCGTCGATCTCTACGAGCGTCAGGTCAAGGTCGTGAAGGGAATGCTCGAGCTCGGCAAGAAGCTCGACATCCGCGTGATCGCGACGAATGACGTTCACTTCCTCGATAAGGAGGATGACGATTCGCACGATGTGCTGCTGGCGCTTTCGACCGGCAAGACGATGAGCGATGCCGGACGCATGATCTACACCGGCCAGGAGTATTTCAAGAGCGAAGAGGAGATGCGCGCGCTCTTCGCGGAGAATCCCGAACTCATCTCCAACACCCGCGAGGTCGCGGAGATGATCGAGAACTACAAGCTCGATTCCGATCCGATCGTGCCGAAGTTCGCGATTCCCGTCGAGTTCGGCACCGAGGAAGGATACGCCAAGGAGTTCGACGAGCAGAAGCTTCGGGACGAGTTCAACGTCCAGAAACCCGACAATTTCGATCGTCTCGGTGGATACGAGAAGGTGCTCAGGATCAAGTTCGAAGCCGATTATCTCACCTCGCTCGTCTGGGAAGGCGCCAAGAAGCGCTGGGGTGACAAGGACGGCAAGCTTTCCGACGAGATACACGAGCGCGTGCAGTTCGAACTCGACACGATCAAGCTCATGGGCTTCCCCGGATACTTCCTGATCGTACGCGATTACATCCGTGCCGCGCGTGAGGAGTGCGATACCTGGGTGGGGCCGGGCCGCGGATCTGCCGCGGGTTCAGCCGTCGCCTACGCGCTCGGTATCACCAATGTCGATCCGCTTAAATACGATCTGCTGTTCGAACGTTTTCTCAATCCGGACCGTATTTCGATGCCCGATATCGACGTGGACTTCGATGACAACGGACGCGAACGCGTAATCGACTACGTGACCAACAAGTACGGGGCTGATCATGTCGCGCATATCGTCACCTTTGGACAGATGGCGGCGAAGTCGGCGATCAAGGATGTCGGCCGCGTGATGGAATATCCGCTCAGCGATACGCTCAAGCTCGCCTCTTACGTTCCCGAGACGCCCAAGATCACGCTCAAGAAGGCGCGCGCTGAATCTCCCGATCTCGATGCCGCGTTCAATTCCGAAGATCCGGTCGTCCATAAGCTCATGGAGCGTGCGGCGCGTCTCGAAGGTTCCATTCGCCAGCCGGGCGTGCACGCCTGCGGCATCCTCATTTCCCGCGATCCGCTGATCGAGACGCTGCCGGTAATGCCAACGCCGAAGAAGGGTAAGGACGATGGCGGCGATAAGTTGCTCACCACGCAGTACGATGGACATTACGTCGAGCCGGTGGGACTTCTCAAGATGGACTTTCTCGGACTCAAGACGCTTACCGTCGAGAAGGAGTGCGTTTCGCTGTTGGGAAAGGACAGTCCGCGCGTTCCAGAAAATCTTCGCGGTAAGGACGGTTATCTCGATCCGGACAAGATTCCCGATGACGATCGGTTGACTTACGAGTTGTTCGGTCGAGGTGAAACCACCGGACTTTTTCAGTTCGAGTCGCCAGGCATGAAGAAGCATCTGATGGCGCTTCAGCCCGAAAAGCTCACCGACCTCGTCGCCATGAACGCCTTGTATCGTCCCGGACCGATGGCGTACATTCCTGACTTCATCGATCGCAAGCAGGGACGCAAACCCGTCGTCTACGACCATCCCCTGATGGAGTCGCGACTCAAGGATACCTACGGCATCACCGTCTATCAGGAACAGGTGATGCTCCTGTCGCGCGACCTCGCCGGCTTCACCCGCGGCGAATCCGACAAGCTCCGCAAGGCCATGGGCAAGAAGCTGCTCGATGTGATGGCGGATCTGAAGACCAAGTTCGTTGATGGGTGTCTTGCGAACGAGAAGTTCCGCGTCGGCGAATGGCAGGATGAGACCAAGGCGAGGACGCTTATCGACAAGATCTGGAAGGACTGGGAGGCGTTCGCGTCATACGCGTTCAATAAGTCGCACTCCGTCTGTTACGCCTGGATCGCCTACCAGACCGGATTCATGAAGGCGCATTATCCCGCTGAGTTCATGTGCGCCCAGATCTCGT
>DCIL01000014.1:48661-53831 GCA_002315875.1 Verrucomicrobia bacterium UBA1727
AACTTCGACAAGCTCCCCGGCTTTGTCGCCGAAGCGCGCGACATCGGACTTCAGCTCAAGCTTCCGGACGTCAACGAGTCCGGTGCCCGCTTCGTGCCGACCGCGGATACGAAGGGCATTCGTTACGGTCTTGGAGGCATCAAAGGCGTCGGCAGTGCCGCGGCGGACGCGATAGTCGCCGAGCGCAAGGCAAATGGTCCGTACAAGGGCTTTCTCGATTTCTGCATGCGACTCGGCGGTAGCAATCTCATCAACAAGCGCGTTCTTGAAAATCTCGTCCGCACCGGTGCCTTTTCGACGATTGAGCCCAACCGCGGCAAACTGTTCTTCAACATCGAGTATGCGCTCAAGCGCGCCCAACAACGCGCAAAGGAACGCAATAGCGTACAGGCCAGCTTCTTTGACATCATCGATGCTGGTAAGGATGACGCCAACGATTCCGAACTCAGGGAATATCCGGCTTTCGCTCCTGCCGAAGATCTCAAGAACGAGCGCGACATGCTCGGCGTCTACATCTCCGGCAATCCCCTTGATGCCTGCCAGCGTGCGATTTCCGAACTCTCTGCAATGCAGATCGGCGATGAACTGCTGCCGTTCACCCTCAACCTCATTCAGAAGAAGGTGAAGAAGGAAGAGGAAGGTGAAGGGGAAGGTGCAGGGGAAGGTGTAGGTGCAGGTGAAGGCGAAGGTGAAGGTGTAGGCGAAGGCGAAGGGGTGGAGACGATTGAGACATTGCTGATGAAGACCAAGGTCTCGTCGTGGACGCTCAAAGGTTTCGCCAAGGCTGCGGTTCGTGCGGAGGGCAAGGTTTCTCCTTACGACAAGAAGGAATTCGACAAGGCGGTTTCGGCGCAGGCGAAAGCGATTCAGAAACGCATAGACAAGCGTCTTCTTCATAAGCTTGATGTAAGGGCCATTGGCATACTTGAAAGCTGTTCGGTAAAAACGCCCAAGCCGCGTCCCGACGGATCGGTCGGCATGAAGTGGGCGATTCTTAATGTGGACGATGGTTTCGGACGGGCCGAGGGCGCGGCCTACGGCAAGGTCTGGGCGCAATGCAACGGACTCGAAACGCATGTCGATTCGCTGGTGATGGTGACGGGTGAGGTCGGGTATCGTACGGTTTATGCGCAGGACGATGTCCGTCGCGAGAATCCGCAGCCAGGGGAGATCAGCTTCACCTTGCGCGAAGCGTATCCGCTCGAAGAGGCGATTCCGATGCTGTCAAACGGACTCAGAATCAAGATGGAATACACCGATCCCGAGATTAAGTCCAAGGTCGACCGCATTCGTGACGCGATTCTGAAAAGTCCCGGCAAGCTTCCGGTCGTGATAGAGCTTCGTTATCCGCCGAGTGAGAAGTATCCGAAGGGACGTGTTCTCGATGTCGATCTCGGGCCTAATTTCCGCGTTGCCATCACGCTTTCGTTCCTTTCCGAGCTTTACAAGGTCATCCCGCAGTCGATCACCTCTTTTCGTCCCGATGCCCGTATGATGCTCGTCCCGCCGGAGGCGCCGTCATGGCAGCGTTGAGTGATGAGGATCCGCTTGTGCGGTCCGCGGCCTTGTTGGGCGACGAGGCGATGGCGCGTCTTCGCAAGCTTCACGTTGCGGTCGTCGGTGTCGGCGGTGTCGGCAGTTGGTGTGCCGAAGCGCTCGCCCGTACTGGGGTTGGACGCCTCACGCTCGTGGATGGGGACGCGGTTGCTGTTTCGAATCTCAACCGGCAGTGCGAGGCGACGGCGGATACGATTGGCGAGTCAAAGGCCTCGTGCATGATGGCTCGCATCCTGTCTGTTGCTCCTGGATGCGAGGTGATGTCCGTCGATCGGCGCATCGCCGGCTTTGCCGATCTAGAGCACGAGCGTTACCATTATGATTTCATCGTGGATGCGATTGACGATGTGCCGGCAAAGGCGGAACTGATTCTCGGAGCCACCGAGGCGGGCGTACCGATCGTCTCCTCGATGGGAGCGGCGCGGCGGCTGGATCCGACGAAGGTCGAGCTCAAGCGCTTTGACAGGATTGAAGGCGATGGACTTGCCCGTGCGCTTCGCCAACGTTTCAAAAAGCTCGGACGGTTTCCCACTGCCAAATTTCTCTGCGCGGTATCGTCCGAACCCCCCGCCGACATCGAATCGCTTGGCAGCATCATGCCCGTGACCTGTGCCTTCGGCATGGCCCTCGCTTCCGCAGTTGTCAGACCTTTCATGCGGTGAGGGAATTTGATATAATACGCCACATGTTTTTGAAAAAGTCATTATTTGCGCTTTGCGCGGTGGTTGGGGCGACTTGTGCGTTTGCCCTCGGTGAACATCCAACGCCCGGAATCGGGCATGACAACAATGCCCGCTACGCTACTGACGCGTATCCCGGCTTTGACAAGGTGGATGAGATATTGAAGCCCGAGCGCAAGGAACCGAAGTGGTTTGCCTTCATCAACGGTCCGAATCGTGCGGAAGCGAAGAGTCAGTTTGAATACTGCCAATCGCTCGAGCGCGAAGGGAACTTCAAGAAGGCCGCCAAGCATTACGATGCGCTCGTCCGCGAATGGCCGACTTCGCCCGAGGCGTCCAAGGCGCAGCAGCGTTATGCCGAGCTTCTGCTCAACGAACTTGACGATGCCGAAGAGGCGTTTCGCGCCTATCGCTATTTGCTCGACTTCTATTCTTCTCGTTGCAAATACGATGAAATGGTAGATCGCCTCTATCACGTTGCGAACACGCTCCGCATTGAAGGCAAGGAGGTCATGTTCATTCGTTTTGCGAATACGGTTGAGGTCCGCCGCGCCTACGAGGCGTGCGTCCTTCATGCGCCCGGTGCGAAGTGGGTGCCTGAGGCGATGCTGATCATCGCCCAGCTACGTGAGGACGAGGGCAAGTTCGCTGAGGGCATCCGCGTCTTTGAGAACCTCCGCAATCTCTATCCCGACTCTTCCGAGGCGAAGATCGCCATCTACCGCGAGGCGGTGCTTCGCATGAAGCTTTTGCGCGAGCACGAGTACAATCGTTCGCGCTGCCGCGACGTGATCGACTACTTGAAGCTTGCGCTCCGCACCTGCCGTCCCGAAGACGCCGTCGAGATTCAGGCCTTTCTCAACGAGGCGAACGGCATGATCGAGCGCGAGGCCTATGTCGGTGCGAAGTTCTACGATTCGCCGACCCGCACCAAGCGCAGTGCGATCAATGCCTACGAGAAATTCCTCAGGGAATATCCCAACAGCGAACATGCGGAGGAAATCTCCGCCCGGCTCGAACAGCTTAAACAAGGAGAAACGAAATGAACGTGTCCATCCGTCTGGGTTTTGTCTTCACAACGCTCGCCGCCGTGATGCTGTCCGGCTGCAGCAGCGACTACGCCTGGCGCTCGAAGGTGCCGGCCGATGTGCGCACGATTGCGGTGCAGACCTTCCGCAACGAATCGAACGTGATGGAAGCAGGGGCCGTCGCCTCGCGGCAGCTGTTGCGTGAGATCCAGCGTGAGGGCACTTTCAAGATCCGCTCCACCGGCAATGCGGTAATCGAGGTGCAGGGCACGGTCAAGAGCACCGGTGCCGGCGCTTCCGCCTACGACCGCCGTCATGGTCTTCGCATGGCTGCCTACAATCTCAACGTCACCTGCCTCATCACCGTCGTGGACAAGCGCCGCGGCGCGCTGTTGATGGATAACGTGCCTTTCACCGGCGAGACCACTTTCACCGCCGGCCAGGATGTCTCCACCGCCCAACGCGATGCGATCGGTCGTGCGATGGATGACATTGCGCAGAAAGTCGTAGATCGTCTGCTCAAGCTCAACTACGAAGTCGAAGAGGAGTAAGGGAAATGGAAAACTGCGTACATGCGGTAATCGAACTCAAGATCACTCCCCAGCGTGACTGCGGCTTCGGCCGCATCGCCGAGCGCATCTCCAAGTTCGAGCAGGTCGAGGCGTGCTTTCTGATGAGCGGAGGATACGATCTTCTCGTTTTCGTGAAAGGTGATTCGCTTCAGGATGTCGCCCAGTTCGTGGCCCAGGATCTTTCGACCATCGAGGGCGTCATCTCGACCGCCACCCATTTCATGCTCAAGACCTACAAGGCGCAGGGCATCGCCCAATCGCTCGGGGACGAGCGGATTGCGGTTTCGTGAAGGAGGTGTCGATGATTCCGGGACGTGTCATAGCGATTGACGGACCGAGCGGAGCTGGCAAAAGCTCCGTTTCGCGCATTGTCGGGACGAAACTCGGCTTTCTTCACGTTGATTCCGGCGCGCTCTATCGCATCATGACCTGGCGTGCGCTCGCCGAGGGTGTGAACACTGCAGACCCAATCGCCGTTGCCTCGTTCGCAGACAAGGTTGAGATCGAGTGTCGTGCCGTTGACGGACGCATCGCCTATTACGTGAATGGCGCGGAGCCGGGCGACGAGTTGCGCACGCCTGAGGTGAACGCCCACGCGAGTGAGGTGGCGACGGTCAAGGAGGTGCGCGACCGCATCACCGCGATCCTCCGCTCGCTCGTCAACTTCGGCGACATCATCGTCGAGGGACGTGACATCACGACTGCGGTCTTTCCCGATTCTCCCGCCCGCTTCTATCTCACTGCATCTGCCGAAGCGCGTGCCGCCCGTCGTCGCAAGGAGGAGGTCGAGAAGGGCATCGCCAATCAGTCCGAAGAAGCGGTGAAGGCCTCGCTCCTCGCCCGTGACCGCATCGATTCCACCCGCAAGTACGCACCGCTGAAGAAGGCGGATGGTGCGATCGAGATCGATTCGAGCGAGCTTACTCTCGACGAAGTGGTCGAGACCGTGCTCGCCGCCTGTAAGTTCTGAAGGATTTCATGAGTAACACACTGACCAACGTCCGTAACATCGGTATCGTCGCCCACATCGACGCGGGCAAGACGACGACCACCGAACGCATTCTCTTCTACACCGGCAAGATCCACAAGCATGGAGACGTCCACGATGGCAACACCACGACGGACTTCATGGTGCAGGAGAAGGAACACGGCATCACCATTCAGTCCGCCGCCATCACCTGCGAGTGGAAGGGTACGACCATCAACATCATCGACACGCCCGGACACGTGGACTTCACGATGGAAGTCGAGCGCTCCCTGCGCGTCCTTGACGGTGCGGTCTGCGTCTTCTGTGCCGTCGGCGGCGTTCAGCCCCAGTCCGAGACCGTCTGGC
>DCIL01000014.1:53896-54672 GCA_002315875.1 Verrucomicrobia bacterium UBA1727
ATGGACCGCATGGGCGCCGATTTCCGCCGGGTGGTCGAGGAATTGCGCAACAAATTTAAGGCGCCTGCCGCGCCCATCGAACTGCCGATCGGACGAGAGGACGATTTCAAGGGTGTCATCGATCTCGTCAACATGAAGGCGATCGTCTACGATGAGGCGAGCGAAGGCAAGAACTTCACCGTGGGTGAGATTCCTGCCGAGCTTAAGGACGACGCGGAATTCGCGCGGGCCGAACTGGTGGAGAAGGTGGCCGATGTGGACGAGGGCGTTATGGAGGCGTTTCTCGAGAAGGGCGATCTTTCGGTCGAGGAACTCGTGCCCGCGATCCGCCGCGCTACCGTTGCCGGCACTCTGGTGCCGGTGCTTTGCGGCACGAGCTTCAAGGATAAAGGCGTGCAGCCGGTGCTGGATGCGATCTGCGCCTATTTGCCGAGTCCGGTGGATCGTCCCCCCGTCTCCGCTACCGACCTCAAGAGCGAGGAGAAGGTGACGCGCAAGCAGGACGATTCAGAACTCTTGACCTCGCTCGTCTTCAAGATCTCGAGCGATCCGTATGTCGGACGGCTTTATTTCGTGCGTGTCTACGGCGGCGTTCTCAAGAAGGGCATGAACGCGTATAATCCGCGTACCAAAAAGCGCGAACGCATCATGAAGATCGTGCGGCTCTTTGCGGACTCCCAGCAGGAGGTGGAGGAGCTTCGCTCCGGTGACATCGGGGCGATTGTGGGCCTTAAGGAAGTGACGACGGGTGATACGCTCTGCGCCGAGATGAAGCC
>DCIL01000014.1:54682-68648 GCA_002315875.1 Verrucomicrobia bacterium UBA1727
CGTGCTACCTCGAGCGCATCACCGCACCGCAGCCCGTGATGTTCATGGCGATCGAGCCGAAGAGCTCGGCCGACAAGGACAAGCTTGTTGCGTCCATGCAGGCGCTCGCCGCGGAAGATCCGACCTGTCAGTTCAAGGAAGATGCCGAGACCGGACAGACGATTCTCTCGGGCATGGGAGAACTTCATCTTGAGATTCTCGTCGACCGCCTCAAACGCGAATTCAAGTGTGCGGCCAATACCGGCAAGCCCATGGTGTCGTATTGCGAGACCGTGACGAAGCCGGTAATCAAGAACTTCACCTTCGACCGCGAACTCGGCGGCAAGCGCCACGCGGTAACGCTGAAGATCGAGGTCAAGCCGCTCGAACGCGGTAAGGGTCATACCGTCGACCTTTCCCGCGAATTCGTGAATACGGTCCTGGAAAAGCCGTTGCAGGAATGCGTGCGGCAGGGACTCGAGGACGGCATTTCGACCGGCGTTCTCGCCCGTTATCCGATGACCGACCTCGCCGTGACCTGTCTCGGTGCAGAGATTGTCGACCCCGAGGTTTCGGACGAAGTGGCGTTCCGTTCTGCCGCGATGATGGGCTTCCGTGAGGCGGCGGAGGCGGCGGGGCCCGAATTCCTCGAGCCGATCATGAAGCTCGAGATCACCACCCCGCCCGAATCGGTCGGCGAAGTGCTTGGAGACCTCAACGGTCGTCGCGGCTCCGTACTCAACATGGATATGAAGGGAGATCTCCAGGTCGTGAGCGCGCGCGTGCCGATGGCCGGTATGTTCGGTTACGCGACGGCGATCCGCTCGCTCACCAAAGGCCGTGCTTCCTATTCGATGGAGCCGGACCTCTTTGAGCTCGCTCCGAAGAACGTGAGGGAGGAGATTCTTCTCAAGTAATCCTATGCGAATTGTCTTCATGGGCTCATCCTCGGCTTCGGCCGAATGTCTGCGGGCGCTGTTGCGCGAGCCGCAGTTCGAGATTGTAGGCGTGGTGAGTCAGCCGGATCGTCCCGTCGGCCGCGGCAAGAAGCGTCTGGAACTGACACCGTGTCCGCTCGCCAAATTCGCCGCGGAGCGCGGACTTACCGAGATTCACAAGCCGGAGAAGGTCAATACGCCCGAATCGCTCGCGCTTATCCGCTCGTGGAAGCCGGACGTAATCGTAGTCGTGGCGTACGGACAGATCCTCCGCCAGGAACTTCTCGACATTCCGCTTTTCGGTTGCGTCAACTGCCATTTCTCGCTGCTTCCGAAATACCGTGGTGCCGCGCCGGTCGTGGCCGCGCTCGAGGCCGGTGAGTCGATGACCGGGGTTACGGTGATGCGGATGGGGCCGGGACTCGATGATGGCCCGATTATGCTTCAGGGCTTTGAGCCGATCTATCCCGATACTACTGGCGGCGCGCTGATGGAAGATCTGGCGACGGCCGGTGGTGTCACTCTCGCCAAGGCGCTGCGGTTGATGTGGAGCAATCAGTTGCCGCCGCAGATTCAGCAGGACGAAGCCAGCGCCACCTACGTCAAGAAACTTAAGAAGACGGACGGTCTCATCGACTGGGATCTGCCCTCGATCGTGACCGAGCGCCGCATCCGCGCCTACAATCCGTGGCCGGGTTGCTATACTTTCCTGCCGCAACGCATGCGCCGCGCCGGTACGCTCGGTCGCCTTGTCATTCTCAAGGCGAGGATCGTGCGGCTCATCGAGGACTCTTGGCGTGATTCGGCTCCAGGTACCGTGCTCGCGGTTACCAAGGATGGACCGATTGTCCGTTGTCACGATACTGCGCTGTTGCTGCTTGTCGTCAAGCCGGAGGGAAGCTCGCAGATGGATGGTGCGGCGTTTGTGCGGGGACGTCCCTTGCAGCCGGGGCAGGATGTCTTCCTTATGGAGTGAGACGATGGCTGTGGGAAGAAATAGAGTTGCGCCACACGTCGCCGCGTTGCCCAAGAGCGGAATCCGCAAGTTCTTCGATATCGTCGCCAAGTCGAAGGATGTCGTCTCTCTCGGTGTTGGCGAACCTGATTTCGACACGCCCTGGCACATCTCCCGCGCTGCCGTTACCTGTCTTGAAAACGGCGGAACCCACTACACGTCCAATCGCGGCACCGATAATCTTCGACAGGCGATCTGCCGCTATCTGGAGCGTCGTTTCGAGGCGAAGTTCGACTGGAAGAATGAAGTGCTCGTCACGGTCGGCGTGTCCGAGGCGATTGACCTTGCGATTCGTGCGATCTGTTCGCCGGGCGATGAAGTGCTCTATCACGAACCGTGCTTCGTTTCCTATGCTCCGACCATTCGTCTCGCCCACGCGGTTCCCGTTCCGGTCGCGACAAAAGTGGAGGACGGCTTTCGTCTCACGGTTGCCGCGCTCGAAGAGAAGGTGACTCCCAGCACGCGCGCGTTGCTCCTTAATTTTCCGTGCAATCCCACTGGTGCCGTCCTCTCGCGTGAGGATATGCTTGAGATTCTCAAGTTCGCCGAACGTCACGATCTCATAATTCTTGCCGATGAGGTCTACTCCGAACTCAACTATTCTACTCCCATATCTAACCTCATCTCTTCAACTTCAACTTCTGACTTCAACTCCCCCACCCCCACACCTCCCCTCTACACCTCCCTCTCCTCCTTCCCCGCCTACCGCGATCGCGTCATTCTGCTGAACGGCTTCTCCAAGAGCTGGGCGATGACCGGTTATCGTCTCGGGTATGCGTGCGGACCTGCGGACGTCATCGATGCGATGATGAAGATTCATCAGTACGGCATCATGAGCGCGCCTACACTCTCGCAGGCCGCTGGAGTGGAAGCGATGGATCGCGGAGATAAGGATGTGGACCGCATGCGCCGCGAGTATCGCCGTCGTCGCGATTATCTCGTGCCGGAACTGAATCGGTTGGGACTCAAGACGCTCATGCCCGAAGGGGCGTTCTATCTTTTTGCGGACATTCGTTCTACCGGACTCGATGACGAGACCTTCGCGCTTCAGTTGCTTGAAAAGGGTGGAGTCGCGCTTGTGCCCGGCTCGGCGTTCGGTCCGTCCGGCGTCGGATTCGTCCGTCTTTCCTACGCAACTTCGATGGACAAACTCAAACTTGCAGTTGAACGTATTGAAAACTTCTTGAAAGGATTATCCAAATGAACAGCTTTAAGGACAAGGTGGTGCTCGTCACCGGTGGCAATCGCAATACTGGACTTTGGCTCGTAAAGAAGTTTGTGGATGAGGGCGCGCGCGTCTTTGCGTGCGGGTCCTCGGAAAAGTCCGCTGCATCTGGTGTCGAGGCGCTCAAGCGGATGGGCGTTGAAGGCGTCACGATGATGGCCTGCGACATTTCCGATCTCGAGCAGGTGAAGAAGATGTTCGATGTCATCGAACGCGAGGCGGGACGTCTCGACATTCTCATCAACAATTCCGCCAATCAGGGGCTTGGCCATGGCGGACCCCTGGAGATGGATCCGCAGAAGTTCCACGAGGTCTTCAATGTCAACGTGATCGGTGGCTTTCAGGTCACGCAGATGGCCTGCAACCGGTTCTTCCTGTCGGAGAAGCAGCAGGCGAAGAGGGAAGGTGCAGGTGTAGGTGCAGATAAGGGTGTGGTGGTGTTCCTTTCGTCCAACACTGCGATGCGCGCGATTCGCGGACGCACCGCCTACTGCTCCTCTAAGGGCGCGATCAATTCGATGGTGCGCTCGCTCGCGCTTGATCTCGCGCCGCTCGGAATCCGCGTAAACTGCTGTGCGCCCGGTTACATCAACACCGAACGGTGGGATGTACTCGATCCAAAGATCGCCGCGCGTCGGCGCGCGAATTGTCCCCTCGGCCGTGAAGCGACCGGCACGGATATCGCCAATGTCGTTGCGTTTCTCGCATCCGAAGATTCCGGTAATATGACCGGTGAAATCGTCACCTGCGACGCAGGCTGCAGCTGTCAGCACATGCCAGCGGATGTGGATAGGTGAGAGAGTTCGAGTGGGAGTTCGAGTGGGAGTTCGAGTGGGAGTTCGAGTGCGAGCTCGAGGAGAGGTGATGGGAATGACTGTGAGCGATCAATTTGCCTATAAGAAACTGATTGTGTGGCAAAAAGCCATGGAATTTGCTCGGTGTGTTTATCCTATTGCAAGTCAGTTTCCTGACTTTGAACGGTTTGGACTTGCAGACCAAGTTCGGAGGGCTGCTGTTAGCATCGCCAGCAACATTGCCGAAGGATGCGGGCGCTCTTCTAATAAAGATTACGGTCATTTCCTTGCAATTGCGCGTGGATCACTCTATGAGACGTTGACCCAGCTGGAACTCGCGAAATCATTCGGATACATAAAGACATTTGACGACATTGAATCCATTGCAGAGGAAATCAGTCGCATGCTAACAACGCTTATAAAAAGATATACAATTCCACTCTCGAACTCGCACTCCAACTCGAGCTCGCACTCCAACTCGAACTCGCACTCCAACTCGAACTCGCACTCCAACTCGAACTCGCACTCCAACTCGAGCTCGCACTCCAACTCAAAATGAAGATAACATCAGTTCGTCCCATTGTCATCGATTGTTTTCGCACCAATTGGGTGTTTGTCAAGGTCGAGACCGATGAAGGCATTTCCGGCATCGGCGAGGGCACGCTCGAATACAAGGAGAACGCGCTTGTCGGTGCGGTTGCCGATCTCGAGCATGCGCTGATCGGAAAGGATCCTTTCGACACCGAATGGATCTGGCACGAAAACTATCGTGATGCCTACTGGCGCGGAGGCCCCGTGCTGATGAGTGCGCTCTCGGCAGTCGATATGGCGCTTTGGGATATCAAGGGCAAGGCGCTCAATCTGCCGGTCTGGAAGCTTATCGGTGGCAAGTGCCGCGAGGCCGTGCCCTGTTATGCCAACTGCTGGTTCTCCGGTGCGCGCGAGCCCGAGGAGTTCGAGGCGAAGGCGACCGCGGCAGTCGAGATGGGTTTCAAGGGACTAAAGTGGGATCCCTTCGGCAAGAACTACCGCCAGTTGCCGCAAGCCGATTTCAAGAAGGCGATCGCCTGCGTTGCCGCGGTGAAAGGTGCGACCGAGGGCAAGGCCGAGATTCTCATTGAGTGCCACGGACGTTTCGACCTTCCTACCGGACGCCGTATCTGCAATGCGCTCGAGGAGTTCGATCCCTACTGGGTGGAGGAGCCGATCATTCCAGATACGATGCGTTCGCTCGCCGATCTTCGGTCCAAGGTAAAGACCCCGATTGCCTGCGGAGAGCGGCTCTTTACTTCGCAGCAGATTCTCGATGCTATCGAGCTCAGGTGCTGCGACTACCTCCAGCCCGACTCCAGCCATGCCGGCGGCATCACCGAAATGAAGAAGATCGCCGCAATCTGCGATGCGCATCACGTGCCGTTCTGCGCGCACAATCCGTCCGGTCCCGTTGCCAACGCCGTCACCCTCGCGCTCGGTGTGTCCACTCCCGGTTACTGCATCCACGAGACCTTGTTCAACGACGTGCCGTGGCGCAAAGACGTCATTGACGAGGACGTGAAGTTCGTGGACGGTATGATGTATCCGTCGGATCGTCCCGGTCTCGGCATCATCCTCAACGAAGAGGCCGCGGCGGCGCATCCGAAGAAAGATCACTGGCTGCGGCACTACGTCGGCACGCTCACCGATGTGCGTCCGCCGGACTCCATCAGCTATTTTCATTCCTAAGTTAGTTCAAGAACCAAGATCAAAATGAGAGTACTTACCGGTATCCAGCCCTCGGGAAAACTCCACTGGGGCAATTATTTCGGCGCGATGAAGTCGATGTTCGACCTTCAGGAGAAGGGCGAGAACTTCATGTTCATCGCCAACTTCCACGCCATGACCACGATGCGCGATGGCGCGGCGCTTCGGGATGCGACCAAGGATGTCGCGCTCGACTATCTCGCGTGCGGACTCGATCCGGAGAAGACCGTGATGTACCGCCAGTCCGATGTCCCCGAAGTGCAGGAACTCGCCTGGTACCTTTCGTGCCTTACGCCGATGGGACTCCTCGAGCGCTGCCACAGCTACAAGGACAAGATGGCGCACGGCTTTGAGGCGACTCACGGACTCTTCGCGTATCCCGTTCTGATGGCCGCCGACATTCTCATCATGAATGCGGATCTCGTGCCGGTCGGCAAGGATCAGAAGCAGCATCTCGAAGTGACGCGCGATCTCGCTCAGAAGTTCAACAACGCCTATGGCGAGATCTTCAAGCTTCCCGATGCCTACATTCCCGAAACCGTCGCTACGATTCCGGGAACGGACGGACAGAAGATGTCCAAGTCGTATCACAACACGATCGAGCTCTTTGACGTTTCGGCCAAGAAGAAGATCATGGCGATCGTCACCGATTCGAAGACGATGGAAGAGCCGAAGGATCCTGAAGGCAATTCCATTTACGAGCTCTACAAACTCTTCGCGTCCAAGGAAGAGGTCGAGACGATGGCGAATAATTTCCGCGCCGGAAACTACGGTTACGGACACGCCAAGAAGGAACTGCTCGCTGCCTACAAGCGGCTCTTCGATCCGTTCCGCGAGCGCCGTGAAGAGCTCGTGAAGGATCCGTCCAAACTCGAGGACATTCTTCAGGAAGGTGCCCGTAAGGCGCGCGCGGCAGCGGCTATTACCATGGACAAAGTAAGAAAGGCAGTCGGACTATGAAACCTACTCTCGTCGTACTCGCAGCTGGCATGGGTTCGCGTTATGGCGGACTCAAACAAGTCGATCCCGTCGGACCGTCCGGCGAGGCGATTCTCGATTATTCCGTCTTTGATGCCATTCGCGGCGGTTTTGGCAAGATCGTCTTCGTTATCCGCAAGGACATCGAAGATGAGTTCAAGGAGAAGATCGGTTCGAAATACGCCGGACACGTTCCGGTCGATTACTGCTTCCAGGATCTGCACGACCTGCCAGCGCCTTTTGCGGTGCCGGAAGGACGCACCAAACCCTGGGGAACCGGACACGCCGTACGTGCCGCGCGCTCGGTCGTCAACGAGCCGTTTGCGGTCATCAATGCCGATGATTTCTACGGTCGCGATGCCTTTGCAAAACTCGGCGCCTTCCTCTCCAGCCTTTCCCCTGCACCTACACCTACATCTACACCTGCATCTACACCTTCACCGCTTCTCTCTTTCTCCATGGTCGGCTTCCGCCTTGACCTTACGCTCTCGGAGAACGGATCGGTTGCGCGCGGCATCTGCAATGTTGATGCGGACGGAACGCTCAAGGGTGTCACCGAAATGACGAAGCTCGTTCGGAAGGGCGATCGCGCTGTGAATGAGGAAGATCCGTCGAATCCTGTCGCCGTTCCGCTCGATGCACGCGTGTCGATGAATTGCTGGGGCTTCTCGCATGGACTTTTTGCCGAACTCGAAAGTCGTTTTCCGAAGTGGCTGGCGGAACGCGGAAGCGAAATGAAGAGCGAGTGGTACATTCCTTTCGTGGTTGATGAATTGATTCGCGAAGGCAAGGCGAAGTGCACGGTGCTGCCGACCGACTCGAGCTGGTTCGGTGTCACCTATCGCGAAGACAAGCCGTTCGTGGTAGCTGAGATCAAGAAACTCGTCGACGCCGGTGAGTATCCTCAGCGCCTTTTCTGACCTCGTATGGCCGCGGCGCTGTGCCGCGTGCGGTGGCGCGGCGGATCGTCCGTCGCGTCACCTTTGCTCAGATTGTCTTGGACGCATCGCGTTCGTTCCGACGGACGGATGTTGCCGCAGGTGCGGACGCGACGTGCCCGAACTTGACGGAGAGTTTCTCTGCCAGGACTGCCGCGCGATGCGGCCTGCGTTCGACCGGGTTGCGAGCGCCCTGCGATTTGAGGGAATCGGCCGCGATCTTATTAATGGCTTCAAGTTCAGACGCGAGTTCTTTCTTCGGGACGATCTCGTGGATTTTCTCGAGGGGACGGTTCGCGCGCGTTTCAAGATGGAGAATATCGGGCTTGTTACCGCCATGCCGTCCACATGGTGGCATCGCCTCCTTAGGGGATATAATCAGTGTGATGTCATAGCCAGTGACCTTGCCGCGCGGCTCAAGATTCCATACGCTCGCTCGCTGGTGCGGCGCGTCGGCTCTCCGCGCCGTCAGGGAGAGCTTAAAGAAGAGGAGCGCTGGAAGAACGTAATCGGCACCTTCGCCGCCACCTCCCGCGCTAAGCGGCTATTGCCGTCCCTCAAGGGCAGCGTCTTCGTGGTTGATGATATCATGACCACCGGCGCGACTCTATCCGAATGTGCCCGTGTGCTCAAGTCCGTCGGCGCCAGACAGGTCTATGCCGCAACGCTCGCCCGCTCGGTGAAGGTTTGATATAATACGCGTAATGAATGTGATGGCGATTGTTGCGCTCGCACTGTCGAAGGTGGTTGATTTCGGTAGTGGTGGCGTTGGCGGATATCCTGAGATTTCTGTCGAAAACGTTGTAGCGCCGGCGCGGATTCGCGTCGTCTACGCGACGCATCCCGACGGACTCGGCGAGAAGGGTGACTTCTGGCATGAGACCAGGGCCAATTACATGGGCGATCAGTTGTGGCTGCCTATTCTGCCGGCCAGTACCGACCGTTTTGACGTCTTCGAGGTCAAGAGCAACGGCATCTACCGCGCTTCGCTCGCACAGGGCCTCGTCCGTTATGCCAGGTGGAAGGTTGAGTCCGGCGCGGCGGAAGTGACGGCAATTCGCTTCGTCAATGACGCGATCCACTCCGAAGAGTCGGCCATTGGTTCCTTCAATTGTTCTGACATTCGGTATACCAGGGTTTGGGAGGCCTCGGTGCGCACTTGTCAGCTCGCGGCGATTCCGGGACGCTCCAAGCCACTTGCCGTGTCCGGCGTCCATACCTCCGCGGTGCTCGGTGTTTCGTTGCCGTATCTTTCGGACGGCGCCAAGCGCGACCGCCTGGTGTGGTCCGGCGATCTCTGGTGGGCGCAGCGTAACATGTATGCGGCATTCCCGCTCTCCAGCGTCTACATGCCCGGCTCGCTCAGGATGCTCGCAGTCAATCATACTCCCGACGGCTACGTTCAGGCCTGTCCTTTCCCCGAGGCATTGAAACCGCTGGCGGCGGGTGAGTACGGACCTTTCGCGTCCGATGAATTCGCTGCGTGGTTTATTCCCGTTCTTGCTGATCACGTCCTCCATACCGGCGACATGAAACTTGCCGAGGAGCTGATGCCGACGGTGGAGAAGCTCGTTTCGTATCTTATTTCTCACAGCGCCGCCGATCTTATTTTCGAGCAGCGACTTGAGACGTGCAAGCATTCGTGCGGACTTGCAGTGGGCGGCACCTCGCTCCATCATCGGTCCTACATGAACGTTCTTCTCTGGAAGACCTATACCGATGCCGCTTCGCTCGCCACCTGGCTCGGCAAGACCGAACTCGCTTTGCGTTATTCTGACTGCGCCCGTCGCATTGCCGCGGCGATCCGCGGTAAGTTCTGGAATTGCGAGAAGGGGGCGCTGGTGGTGTCGCTTGAAGAATCGAAAAAGATCGGCTTCGAGGCGAACGCGCTTGCGCTCGCGACCCGCTTCGCGACTGCCGCTGAGGCGAAGACGATGCTGTCACATCTCAAGTACCATGGACACGGCAAGTTCCAGCTTCTCGCCGTTCGCGGCGCATTCGAGTACGCTGATGGAGTCAAGGCGAAAGAACTTATCGAGGCGCACAACTGGACGAAGTTCGTTGCTGACGATTGGCAGGGCGTTCATCTCATGAGCGAATGTCTCAAGATGGTGCGCAAGGGTTGGGGCGATGAGGCGCATCCCGATACTGCGATTGCAGGCGTCTTTTCAAACTATCTTCTCGGGGTCATCCCTCTCGAACCTGGTTATCGCCGTTACCGGGTCGAGCCGGTCCTCGTGCCGGGAATAACCTGGGCGAAGGGTAAGGTGCCTACGCCGTGGGGTGCTTTGCTGGTCGAGTGGAAACTCGTCAATGGCAAACCTGAAGTAAAGGTCAGGGAAGAACGCGTGACATCGTTTTCTTATGGTAAAGATTAATTCCAAAAGTCGGTTGGCCATAACGCTGTTAGGCGTCGGAGCCTTCTACCTCCTGGCGCTTGCGGGTACTTTTGCCGTCGTCTGGATGAATGCGGCGCACAAGACCGAGGCGCTGCTTGATTATTCGCACTCCGATCTTCACAGCACTGTGGACGAGGTGGTGGATGCGGTGCTGGCCAATGTGGGCGTGGCGATTGTCAATCATCTCGGGGCCGCCTCTCCAAAGACCTTGGCAGAGATGAAGCGGATGGCTGTTGATTACAATGTCGATGAGATCAATATCGTCAATAAACAGGGTATCATCATCGGCTCGAACGATCCGTCTTCCGAGCATCAGGACATGGCGAATTATTCGCCGATTTCCGCCGAGTTCATGGTGCTTACGAATGGCACGACGCGCGTCTTTTCGCAGAAGTTCCGGGCCAACGAGCCGGACCATACTGTATTTCGCAAGTATCTGGGCGTGCCTTTCCCGTATGGCGAAGGGTTCGTCGAGGTTGGTTACGATGAGGAGAAGCTCGCCCGTTCGTTCCGCGAGACCTTCTCCGGCATGCTCTCGAAGTGGTGTATCGGTGAGAGTGGTTTCTTTATTTGTGCGGATAAATCAACTTCGCTGGTGGTGGTGCCGGTGCCGGGACATCCCGAGATGATGAACAAGTCGCTTCTCGAGCTCGGTTTCGACTTGTTTGACATTCCCAAGGATGATAACTGGACCTTTGCGGTCTCGATTTTGGGACAGCGCTGCCATTGCCGTCATTTCGTTTACGGACGTCACCGCATGTTCACCGTTCTGCCGGCAGCGGAGTTCTACGGTCCTGCCATACAGTCGGTCATGATGGCCGCCGCCGTGCTGCTCATCGTGTTCTTCGTATTCGGTTATGTCATCGGACGTATGGTCACCCAACAGCGTCGCATTGACGATTTGCGCCACGCCGAGGATATCCGCCGCGAGAAAGATCTCCAGATGGCGCGCACGATTCAACTCTCGGCCTTGCCGCTTGCGTTCCCGAAGGTTGCGGACTTCAATCTTTTCGCGAAAATGGTGACGGCCAGGGAAGTCGGAGGTGATTTCTATGATTTCGTCACCAGGGCGGACGGCAAGGTGCTCATCATGGTTGCCGATGTGTCCGGCAAGGGTGTGCCTGCCGCGCTGTTCATGATGAGAGCGAAGACGATCGTTCGCTCGGCGGTGGCTGAGAATCCCGACGATCTGGCTGAAGCCGTTCGTCTGTCTAACGAAAACCTTGCGGATCACAACGAGGCCGAGATGTTCGTCACCGGCTGGATCGGTATCTACGATCCTTCCGCGGGCGATATCGAGTATGTCAATGCTGGACACAATCCACCGCTCATCAAGCGAGCGGACGGTTCTGTTGAGTGGGTGCGTGAACGCGGCGGAATGGCGCTGGCTGCGATAGCCGGAGCCCACTATCGTACGCACGTCTGCCATCTCGAACCCGGCGATTCGATTCTTCTCTATACCGATGGCGTGACCGAGGCGATGAACGCCGCTGGCGAGCAGTTCGGCGAAGCGCGGCTTGAGAAACTGTTGACTCGTGCGGGCGGTGAGTTCGTTACTGAAGTCAGCGCGGCGATTGCATCGTTCGTCGGCTCCGCCGAACAGTCGGACGATATCACGCTCCTTGCCCTTGACCGAATCCGGCAAGGTTAGGGATTTTCGGTGCGCATCAGGTCCAGGAGATGCATACGCGGACCCATCGTCGCGTTCTTGCCAGTCAACTGATTGCCGAGTACGACACCGGCGAAATCGTTTTCCGGATCGACCGCGATCGCACCGCCGGTCCATCCGGTGTGACAGATTGCCCGCTGCGAGAAGCCGGTTTGCGTCCAGTCGGAGAAAGTGGACTTCTTGCCGCGCATATCCCAGCCGAAACTGCGCCGATGGCCTTCGACCCGCGCGGATTCGCCAAATTGCAATTCGTAGTATTCCTTCGCAAAGGTGCGGCGTTCGAGCATGTCGGTCACGAACTTGAGCATGTCGGGACCGGTTGAGAAGTTCGCGCCATTGCCCATGGGACGTCCCGCGTAGTGTGCACAGATGTCGTTGTGCTCACCGATCTTGCGATGAGGTCCCTGATAGGTCGATTCGGGACATTCTACGACGTTCGGATCGTCCGTACATTCGTTCCAAGTCGTGCGGTCCATCCCGAGCGGCCCCCACAGCATCTTCTTTGCCGCGCTGTCGAGGTCGAGCCCGGTAAGGCGTTCGACGATCAGTCCCATGTAGGCGAAGTTGGAGCAGGCGTAGCAGAATTTCTTTCCGCGCTCGCAGACGGGACGCTTCGCCAGCAGTTTCGCGAAGTGCGCCTTGCGGTCGGGAACCATATACGGCTTCGAATTGTCAAAACCTCCGGTGTGGGTCGCAAGGTCGCGCACCGTGATGCGGCAGTTCTCCTTTGCAAGCACATGGTCTTTGAGATACTCGGTGAAGGGTGCGTCCGGATCGAGTTTGCCGTCGGCATAAAGGAGCGCGCAAAGTGCCGCGGTCTGGGTCTTTCCGACGGATGCGAGATCGAATCGCGAGTCGAGATTGACGGTAAGCGGTATCTTCGAGTATATGGTGCGTTTCCCGAGCGCGTATTCGTCGCCGCGATTGGAGCAGCAGACGAGACATCCGTAATGTCCGCGCTTGACATACTCTGCCATCGCCGCTTGCAATGCCAGATTCTCCCTGTGGCTTGAAAGGCAACCGTCGAGCAATGGCATTGTCGCCAAGGCCGACCCTCCGAAAATGAATTGTCTGCGATTCATGTTCCGCATTATACCATAAAAGCCCGGGATTAGGGTGCGCCCTCTACCCTATTGTATGAGTAGTGCCGTTTTGCTAAACTACCGCATAATAATTTGAAAGGAGAATTACAATGAAAAAAGCTGATATCGGGCTTATCGGTCTTGCGGTGATGGGCGAGAACCTGATCATGAACATGGAGTCGAAGGGCTTCACCGTCGCCTGCTATAACCGCACGGTCGAGAAAGTGGACAATTTCATCAACGGCCGCGCGAAGGACAAGAACATCATCGGCTGCCATTCGATCAAGGAGCTCGTCGCGAATCTCGAAAAGCCGCGCAAGGTCTTCTGCATGGTCAAGGCCGGTGCCGCGGTGGACGCGATGATCGAGCAGCTCATTCCCGAGCTCGAACCCGGCGACATCATCATCGACGGTGGCAACAGCCATTTCCCGGATACCATCCGCCGCACTCAGTACGTCGAGTCGAAGGGACTTCTCTACGTCGGTTGCGGAGTGTCCGGCGGCGAGGAGGGCGCGCTCAAGGGTCCTTCGATGATGCCCGGCGGCTCGCCCGCGGCATGGCCGTTCGTCGGTCCGATCTTCCAGGCGATCTGCGCGAAGGTCGAGGACGGCTCGCCTTGCTGCGACTGGGTCGGCGAGAACGGGGCTGGACACTTCGTCAAGATGGTCCATAACGGCATCGAATACGGCGACATGCAGCTCATCTGCGAGTCGTATCAGCTGATGCGCGACCTTCTGAAGATGTCCGACGACGAGATGCACGCGGTCTTCACCGAATGGAACAAGACCGAACTCGATTCCTATCTCATCGAGATCACCCGCGACATCCTCGCCTACAAGGATACGGACGGTTCGCCGATCGTGGAGAAGATTCTCGATACCGCCGGTCAGAAGGGCACGGGCAAGTGGACGGGCATTGCCGCGCTTGACGAGGGCGTGCCGCTGACGCTCATCGGAGAGGCGGTGTTCGCGCGCTGCCTTTCGGCCATGAAGAACGACCGTGTCGAGGCCGCGAAGGCGTACGGCCGCACGATTCCCGAGTTCAAGGGCGACAAGAAGGAATTCATCGAGGCGATCCGCAAGGCGCTTTACGCCGCGAAGATCATCTCCTACGCTCAGGGCTACGTGCTCATGCGCACCGCGGCGAAGACCTACAACTGGAATCTCAACTACGGCGGCATTGCGCTCATGTGGCGCGGCGGTTGCATCA
>DCIL01000014.1:68675-85023 GCA_002315875.1 Verrucomicrobia bacterium UBA1727
GTCTTCCTCGGCAAGATCAAGGAAGCGTATGACAAGAATCCGGCGCTTTCCAATCTCCTGCTCGATCCGTATTTCAAGGAAACGATCGAGAAGCTCGTTCCGGCCTGGCGCAAGGTCGCCGCGGCCGCGTGCGAGTACGGAGTGCCGGCGCCGACGATGACGAGCGCGCTTTCCTACTTCGACGGCTACACGACCGAGCGGCTGCCGGCGAACCTCCTGCAGGCGCAGCGCGACTATTTCGGCGCGCACACCTACGAGCGGCTCGACGCCGAGCGCGGCAAGTTCTTCCACACCAACTGGACCGGTCGCGGCGGCAATACCACCGCGCAGACCTACATCGCCGGTTAAGGATCAAGAGACGATAAGATGCTTACGATAATCATTGCGGTGTTGTTCTCTGGCGGCATTTTCGCCGCGGCGTATTTCCCCGGCGACTTCGGCATGGGCTGGAGCATCGCCACGGCGGTCGGCGGCTTCGCCGTCTTCCAGGCCGTGGTCGGGCTCTCCCTCCAGAAACGCGTCAAGGCCGATATGGAGAAGGTGCAGGGCATCCTGATGGCCGGACAGAAGCGCCTCCAGCAGAAGATGCAGCGTTGGCAGATGCGTCCGCCGGGTTCGATCCAGGCGGCGCAGAAGGAGGTCTTCGAGGATACCAAGGTCTTCGTGAAGGAAGCGATCGCCCAGACCTCGTGCCTCGAGAAATACCGCCTCTGGGTGCCGATGATGGAGCGTCAGATCGCGACCGCGAGGTTGCAGCTTTCGTGGATGATCAAGGACTTCAAGACCGTCGACGCGCTCATGCCGAAGGCGATCTGCCTCGATCCGACGATGAGCGCGATCAAGATGGCGCGCTACTACATGCTCAACAAGCCGACGGACGAGATCCGCAAGGTCTACACCAAGGCGGCGGGGCGCGTCAAGTACAACGGCAACGTGCTCGTCGCGGCGACCATGAGCTGGATCGAGGTCCAGCGCGGCGAAGTCGATGCGGCCTTCAAGACGCTCACCGAGGCGCTCAAGAAGAGCGACAACGAGACCTTGAAGAAGAATCACGAGGCGCTCATGAACAACCGTGTCGCGCACTTCAACAACTCCCAGATCGGCGACCAGTGGTACTCGCTGATGCTTGAGGAGCCGAAGGTGCACATGCAGCGGCAGCGGAGCGTCTACCGGTGAAGGCCGTCGTCTTAGCGGCGGGGCTGGGAACGCGCTTGAGGCCGTTTACCTGTGCGACCCCGAAACCCCTGATGCCCGTGTGGGGCGTGACGATGCTTGAACGCATCGTCTCGTTGCTTAGAGAGCACGGGGTAGACGATATCGCCGTCAACTGCCATTATCTCCATGAGCAGGTGGAGGAATGGTGCGCGGCGAATGGATGCAAGGCAGTTTACGAACCCGAGATTCTCGGTACCGGCGGCGTCTTGAATCCGCTTCGCGACTGGCTCGGCAAGGATCCGTTCTTCCTCGTTAACGGCGACATCATCGTCGAGGACGTGCCGGCGGAACTTTTCGTCGAGAAGGCGCTCGAGGGCAAGGACGTAATCGCCCGTGCGCTCGTCACCGAAGCAGGTCCGCGTACGATCGAGGTCGAGCCGGAATTCGGTTATGTCACCAACTGGAAGAGTGATGATCCGGGATGGGACGGAACGTATACCTACGCCGGTTTCGCGCTTTTGAAACCGTCCATTCTCGATTATGTCGAGCCGACTGGCTTCTCTTCGATCGTCGCCGCCTACGAGAAGGCGATGATGGATGGAAGGTTCGTCAAGATCGTCCGCTCCGATGACTTACTGTGGACGGATGCCGGCACGGTTGATTCCTATATCGAGCTCAATCGCACCTTCGATGAGAAGGGTAATGAGACGGACAACGCGTTTGCGGACTTCCCGCAGGTGAAGGCGGCGCTCGCCGCGGCGAAAATCGGCGTTGAGAAAGTCGATTTCCTCGGAGCACGCGGCTCGGAGCGCGTTTTCTTCAAGGCGAAGGACGCGATCGTCATCGCCTATAACGATGAAGTGCGCAAGGAAAACGCGCGCTATGCCGGTCACGCCCGCTATCTTAAGTCGAAGGGAGTGTCCGTTCCTGAGATCCTTGCCGATCTTAAGGACCAGAAGGTGCTGGCCATGGCCGATGCCGGACGCGAAAAACGGATGACGCTCGAGGACTACGTGAAGGTCGTCGAAGAGCTTGTGAAGTTTTCCGCGCTTGCTTCCGCAGCAGATCTTCCGGACCTTGAACCTGCCTTCGATGCCTCGCTCTACAAGTGGGAACGCGAACTCTTTGCTGAGCACTGTCTCGGTACGCGTTTCCATCGTGAGATGTCCGAAGCCGTTGAGAAGGAACTCGTCAAGGTGGCGGAGAAGCTCGAGAAGGAGCCGCCCGCCCTCGTCCATCGTGATTTCCAGTCCACGAACGTGTTGTGGAAGGACGGCAAGCTCTCGTTCATCGATTTCCAGGGAATGCGGCTCGGTCCGGCGGCGTACGATCTCGCCTCGCTCGTCTATGATCCGTACATCGCTCACGATCTCAACACGCTCCGCGCCGGCACGATCAAGGAAGGCGAGCGCCGCGCGCTCATCGCGCTTTATGCGAAGAAGGCGGGACGTCCCGAAATCGTCGAGGTCCTTCCTTTTGCCGCGGTGCAGCGACTCGTCCAATGCCTCGGCGCGTTCGGACGGTTGGCGAGCGTCGGACAGCCCCAGTTCGGTAAGTTCGTGATGCCGGCTCTCGTCAATCTCCTCGATGCCGCGGACCGGGCGGGACTCGAGGCGCTCGGTTCGCTTGCTGAGGAATTGATTGCCGCGGAAACGAAGGCGCACGAGCATCATCACGAGTGCCATTGCGGCCACCATCACGATCACGAGTGTCATTGCGGCCACCATCACGAATGAAGTCCTTTCGCCAGTTCTTCGCGCGAGTCCGTAACGCCGGTGTCCGGCGCAGTGCGGCAGTGAAGACGGTGGCGATGGGACGCGAGCGCGTCTTCGATGCGTTTGATGTCGGACAGGATACCTTCATCTTCGAGCGCGGCATCGCGCGTAATCTCGACGGACGTCCGAGCGTGCTGATCGTTCGCAAGGGCGATCTCAGGCGCGGTGCGAAGGGACGGGTGATGACGGTTACGACCGGCAATCATGCGGTCGCGGCGATTCCGCTTCTTGACGGACGCTTCTGGAAGCTTTCTTCGCTTCCGCCCGAAAGGCGCAGCGAGACGCTGATGCTCAGAATCCTCTGCGCCAACATCGTCAATGACGTCCTTGAGGTTTCCCAGCGAGAAATCGGCACGGCCGATGTCGTCGCGGCGGATCAGTGGCTGCTGGACGAGGTCGGCTTCGGCATGCGCGACGTGGTGATGCTCGAACGCAATGACCTGACGCTCGACTACTATCGGCGGCGGGGACAGGAATGGCGCGTGAAACCGCTCGTGTGGACGGAAAGCGAGATGCGCACCGCGCTCGCGGCGTCCCGCAAGCGCATCTTCTCCAAACTCAGTTACTACCATTCCTCGCGCGGCGTCCATTTGCTTTCCTATGCCGAATTCAGTCGATTCGCCGCGCTTGCTTCCGAGAACTTCGAGGAGTTCGTGCGCGGACTCAAGGAGATCGCCGGCGTCTTCGAGGGCAACACCGTTTCCTTCGCGCGCATGCTCAAGCACCGCGGACATCACGAGATCGAGTTCTTCGGCGTGAAGCGCGGCATGGCGCTCGAGCGGCTCGTGCCGGAGATCGAGAAGCTCTTGGAGGCGATCGAGCTCGGACGCGTGGGACAGCTCGGCGTGGTGCAGCGCATCAACGAGATCGTGCGCCTTTATGCATCGCTCCTTTCCGATCCCGAACTGGCCGATGACGGCACGAAACGCTTTACTGAGACGCTCTACATGTACGTCACCGGCGAGATCTACGCCGTGCAGGGCGAGGGCTCGACGGTTGCCTTCGATGACCGGCGCACGGCCTTGCCGGGCGCGACGTTTGTGGACGGCCGGCCGGAGATGCACGCGGGTGCCGACGAACGCACCGAGGTGCTGATGTCGAACATCCGCGGCATGATGTCCAAAGACGAACTCATCGAATACGCCAATGTCTACGAGCTTCGCGGACAGGAGGATCGCGATTGTCCGCTCGGCCGCGGCGCTACTCGCGAGATCGTCTATAAGACCTCGCGTCGTCCCCTCGAGTCCTCGCTCGTCGAAAAGACGCTTTCGAGATCCCGGAAGGGCTATTCCTCCTACATGCTCGCGCGTGTGGGTGCGATGCGTGCGCTCGGCATCGTCCTGAGCGACTATTATCGCCTTCTCAAACGCCGCGCCGGCACGGGCAAGGGTAAGACGCTCGACTATTATATCCGCCGCCGCTGCGAAGGGGAGCCGATGGAGGCGATTCCCGCGAACTATTTCCGCGGCGAGGACGGAACTTCCGAGTCGAAGAAGTTCGTGCTGGCGCTCTCGATGCTGATGGGAGACGCGGCCGCGCAGAACATGGCGATGAAGAAGTTCGATCCCGTGACCTCTTCGCCGCTTTTCGGCGTGGGCAAGGAGATCTATAATTTCGAGTATGACCTCATCCATGAGTGCGTGGTGCCGAAAGCGGTGGCGACGTGTTCCATCCGCGGCAGTTTCGGCTGGCCCGATCTCTCGTTCACCGAAGAGAATCTCGAGAAGATGGCGCATTTCTATCTGGCGCATTTCGTTGAAGCCGTCCGCAAATATTCCGCCGCGCATAAATCCGCCACGCTGCAGGAGATCGCCGAGAAGTTCATGGACGGTTTCGAGTTCCGCACGCGGACGATGTGCTGGCAGCTTTCGGTGATGCGCGATGACTTCGAGGCGTTCAATCCCGACATTCCCAAGTGCTTCGACTTCGCCGGGAAGTGGCGGTTCGTTCTCTGGTCGCTCGAACGTCAGGAGCGCCGTCTGCCGCTTATCCGCAAAACCTTTCTGGAAAAAACAATTCAACAATCCGAACAATCATGAAAACCTATGGTATCATCCCGAGCCGGTTCGGCTCCTCTCGTTTTCCCGGCAAGCCGCTGGCGATTCTCGCGGGCAAGCCGCTCGTCGCCTGGGTCGTGGAGGCGGTGAAGAAGGCCAAGTCTCTCGATGAGGTCTTCGTCGCGACCGATGACGAGCGCATCGTCAAGGCCGTCGAGGACTGCGGAGGCGTCGCGGTGATGACGCCGTCCGACCTTCCGTCCGGCACCGACCGCATCGCCTGCGCGGCGAAGAACTTTCTCGGCACTGACTTTGCCGATGACGATATTCTCGTCAATATCCAGGGCGACGAGCCGCTTATCGATCCCGCACTCATCGATTCGCTGGTGGCCAAGCTCAAGAGCGGAAGCTACGAGATGGCGACTGCCGTCACTCCGATTAAGTCGATTGAGGACTTCAATGCGAAGAGCGTGGTGAAGGTCGTCCTTGCAGCCGATGATTCTGCGCTCTATTTCTCGCGTGCCCCGATTCCCTGCAACCGCGACGCCGACCCCACGTTCCAAGTTTCTGCGGGGCGCTCGGGAATCGTCCCCTACCGCCACCTCGGCATCTACGCCTATCGCGGCGGATTTCTCAAGCGCTACATCGTTGAGCCGCAATGCGACCTGGAGAAGACCGAGAAGCTCGAACAGCTCCGGGCGCTTTATATGGGCGCGAAGATCGCAGTGGTGCGGACGAATGACGAAGGTGTCGGAGTGGATACTCCGGAAGACGCCGAGCGCGTGGGGAAGATCTTGGAGAGTAGAGGGTAGAGGATAGAGGATAGAGGGTAGAGGATAGAGGATAGAGGATAGAGGATAGAGGGTGAAGAGGGATATTCAGATTCAGGCGTATGAGAAGCGCGCGATCGTAAAGCGCGCGTTCATCGATTCGATCCCCGTTTTGATGGGATATTCGACGATGGGATTCGTTGCCGGCGTTTTGTTGGCGGCGAAGGGTAATCTCATCCTCGCTCCGCTCTGGGCCTTTCTCACCTCCACGCTCTGGGTCACCGGTACGATGTCCATCGCGGGAGTACCCGAGATCGCGCGCCACGCCTCTTTCTGTGCGTTTGCGCTGATGACGCTGATGGTGAACTTCCGCTATGCGTTCTACGGCTTTTCGATGCTTTCGCGATGGAAGAAGGTGCCGCTCTTGAAGAAAGCGTATCTCGTGTTGATGCTGACGGACGAGAATTATGCGCTTGAGTATGCGTGCCGACTTCAGGATCCGCAGAAGAACCTTTATTATTGCACGGTCCTTTCAATGCTCAATCACTCCTACTGGATTGTCGGGCTCACGATTGGTGCGGTGGTGGTCGCGGTGCTCGGACATGTGGTCGATCCGGACAGCATCCGCAAGTATACGAATGGAATGGAGTTCTCGATGGCGGCGCTCTTCATCGTCATCCTGACCGATCAGATTCGTCAGTTCCTCGAGAGGAGAAAATGATGGAACGTGAGATTCTTTACATGCTCGGCATCGTGTCCGTCGGTTTCGCGGTGAACTATTCGCTCAGGGCCTTGCCGTTCATTCTCTTTTCCGGTAAGGACCGCGAGTTGCCGCCGTGGATCGAGCGCTTCGGCAAGATCGTCTCGCCCGTCATCATCGCCGCGCTCATCGTCTATTCGTATTCGGGACTCGAATGGTATACTCTCTGGCCGTATCTTGCCGGAGTGCTGACGATCGGTCTTCAGGTGTGGAAGCGCAACGCGCTCGTATCGATCGTCGCCGGCACCGCGCTTTACATGTTGCTGCTCGCCAATTGCGGATGTGCCTCTACTCCGGACGGCTTGCAGTTCGATGCCCAGCATCCCGCCGTTTCGGTCTCGCAGTCGGGTGTGAGGTTCTGCGACCGCCCGGTGCGTCCCGAGGAGGTCCCGGACATTCTTGAGGACTATGACATCCCGAAGACGCGCACGATTCACATCGCGCTTGATCCCAATCTCAAGGACCTCACTCAGGCCCGCACGCTGATGGGATATCTCGGCCGCGCCGGCTATTCGCGTCCCGTCCTCGTCACCCAGCGCCATGGCGAGTCCTTTGCGACCGGCAAGAAGCCGCCGAAGGCGTCCGCGCCGAAAGCGAAGTCCACTCCGAAAAAGCAAGTCATCCGTTACAAAAAATCAAACGAACAATGAAAAAGATTCTCACCATTGCCTTTGTCCTTTCCGTCATTGCCGCCGAGGCGGTGCCGAATCGCGTCATCCGCAAAATTTCGTACTCCAAGGAGTCCGAAAAGTGCGTCCTCGATCTGCGCCTTCCCGAAGGCGTGACGAATTTCGCCACCATCGTCTCGCTGCATGGTGGCGGACTCGTTGCCGGCGGACGTGATTTCGGGGCCTGGCCGAAGGAAGGGAAAGACGAACCGATTGCCGCGGTAGCGGTGGAGTATCGGCTTTTGAAAAAAGGTTCGGAGGTGACTCCCGCCAACTGCATCGACGATGCCGCGGCGGCGGTGGCGTGGACGCTCGACAATATCGCGAGTTACGGTGGCGATCCGAAGAAGGTTTTCGTGACCGGAATCTCCGCGGGCGGATATCTCACCGCGATGGTGGGTTTGGACGAACGGTGGCTCAAGAAGTACAATCACCGGCGTGACGAACTTGCGGGAATCATCCCGTTCACCGGTCAGATGACCAAGCATTTCAACGTGCGTGCGGTCGGCTTCAACGATAAGGATCCGCAGTATGCGCCGAAGGTGGACGAATGGGCTCCGCTTTTTTATGCAGGCGCGAAGGGAATTCCGCCGGTTTCGTTCGTCTGCGGGGGACGCGATGAGGAGTGGAAGGGACGCGTCGAGGAGACGGAGCTCTTGGCCGAGGCGCTGCGTGATTGCGGCAATCGTAAGGTCGAGTTCCACGAGACCGAGGGCTCTCACGGCGGCGGCATTCTGGAGTCCGCCTATTTCCTGCGCGACTTCATCGCGAAGTACTCCGATACCGGCATCGTCGGACGCTTCGCTCCCGGTGAGCGCGTCGCCTTCTTCGGCGATTCCATCACTCATGGCGGAAGCTACATCGGCTATCTCCAGCTCTTTGCCGCGCTTCGCAATCCGGGCTCCGACGTGCGGCTTCTGAATTGCGGCATCTCCGGTGACTCGGCGCGCGGCGGCACGAAGCGCTTCCAGAACGATCTTATGAAGATGAAGCCCGATCGCGTGTTCGTGATGTTCGGAATGAACGATGTCGGACGTGACAACTATGCGACGGTCAATCTGGACGAAAAAACTGCCGCGGAACGCGCTAAGTCGCTTGCCCATTACGAGAAGAACCAGCGCGAGCTCGTCGGCCTGATGGCAAAGGCGAAGGTCAAGGCGGTGATGATGACGCCCTCGCCCTACGATCAGTATTCGCGCCTCACGAACGCCAACAACCTCGTCGCGTGCAATGAGCCCGGCCTCGCCGCCTGTGCGGACATCGTACGCCGCATTGCCGGCGAGCGTAATCTCGGTACGGTTGAGATGCATCGCACGCTGACCGAACTTCAGAAGGCGAATGCCGACGTGGTCTTCGCCAATGATCGGGTGCATCCTGGCCGTCCGGGACACCTCCTCATGGCCGCGCAGATCCTGGAGGCGATGGGTTATTCGCCGATCGTGGCGCGGGCGGTTGTCGATGCGAAGAAGAAGTCGTTCGTTCCGGTCCATTGCAATGACTGGGGTTCTCGTAACTGCCGCGTGACCGGCGTCACCGCCAATGCGAAGGGGGTTGCGTTCAACTACGCTCCGAAGGCGTTGCCGCTGCCGGCGATTGCGGAATACGCGGTGGCCGACAGGTATTATCCGCTCACTTCGAAGTTCAACCAGGAGATCATCGCCGTCAAAAATCTTCCCGCCGGCAATTACAAGGTGTCCTTTGACGGACAGGAACTCTGCCGCGCGACTGCCGCCGAGCTGGAGAAGGGGATCAATGTCGCGCTCCTCAAGACGCCGAATCAGGCGCTCGCGGTGAAGGCGTCCAAGTGGACTCAGGAGCTCGTCGACATGTGGAACCGCCTTCGCTACTGTCAGCTCATCGTAGCGAAGATCGAAGCCGCCAAGGTCGATTCCGAAAATGCCGCCGCGGCGGATAAGTGGCTTGACGATTGGCTGGAGCGGGAGAAGAACAGTCGCTGGATCGGAGCGTTCCGCGGATGGGCGAAGACCTATCGCGAGACGCGGGATCATCGGGACGAGATCCGTGACCACGAGGAGAACCTTCGGCAGCAGCTGAACGCGGTGCGTCCCGTGATCTCGCGCGTTGAGGTTTCGTTGATTTCGAAGGACTAACAGGAAGGGGTAAACACAATGGCATTATTCGTACCTAAAGACCGTAAGTCGCTCTTTCGTCAGTTTCTGGCCGGCATGTATGATTCGGTCGTGATTACCGATCCCAACGGCTATATGCTTGAAGTTAATCCGCGTACGAGCGAGTATTTCGGCTATGAGCCAGAAGCGCTGCTTGACCAGCCGGTGTCGAAGCTCATTCCGGGACTCAAGCAGGATGTCGTCACGCGCATTCGCCGCGGACTCGACTGCGACCGTCATGTCGTCATCGATGCGAACGGACTGTCGAGCGAGGGCGTGAAGATCGCCTGCGAAGTGGCGGTTTCTCAGATCGATCTCATGAATCCTGGCGATCTCATCTTCACCATCCGCAACGTAGAGCGCCGCCGCGAATACCTAAACGCGCTCAGATCCAAGGCCAACGCCTTCGCGATTTCCCAGACCGCGCTCTTCGGGTGTGCCGAGGATGGACATTTCACCGAGGCAAACGAGGCGTTTCTGGAGATGTTCGGTCTTGAGTCCCTTGAAGCGGCGCGGCAACATTGTTTCTGCGATTTCATGGGTGATGATCCGCTGCCGGAGAAATTCAAGAGTGCGCTCGCCGGTGAGAAGAGCGTCGTTTCGATCGTCGCCGATGGCGATGGGGACGATCAGGAGGAGCTGGAGATCGTGCTTGCTCCGAATATTCACGCCCGCAAGTGCAATGGTGTCGTCGGTAGCATTCAGAAGGTCCGCTGATGAAAGTTCTTCCCGCAGATTCCAAGATTCTTCAGGAGTATCTCGCCGCCAAGCTTTCGCTTTCGAAGCGAGCGGCCAAGGATCTCATCGACCAACGTCGCGTCTGGGTCAATCGCAAGTGCGTGTGGATGGCCCGCTATCAGCTCAAGACCGGGGACACGGTCGAGGCCTCGAAAGGTGTGCCCAAGCCGCCGGTGAAGTTCCATGTCCGCGTGCTCTGGTCGGATGACAATTATCTCGTCTGCGACAAGCCCGCGGGGGTGATGAGCTGTGACGATCCGAAGTCCGCCGAGGCGCTTCTGCGCGTGCAGGAATCGATTCCCACGCTTGAAGCCGTGCATCGTCTCGACCGCGACACGACCGGATGCCTGATGTTCGCCAAGAATCACGCGGCGAAGGAGGCGGCGATAGCGATCTTCAAGACCCACAAGGTTTCGAAGACGTATCACGCCATCGTGGCGGGAAAATTTCCGTATCCGCACACCAAGATCGATCAGGAGCTGGACGGACAGAGTGCCGTAACTCACGTCTCGCGCGAGATGGCGACCGAGGCCGCCTCGTTCCTGCGCGTTCGCATCGAAACGGGACGCACCAATCAGATCCGCCGCCATTTGGCGTCCGTCCGCTCGCCCATCATCGGCGACCGTGTGTTTGGACTCAAGAACGCCCGCGATCCGCGCCTCATGCAGGTTCCGCGGCAGATGCTCCATTCGTCCTCGCTTTCGCTTCCCGAGCCGCTTTCGCCTAAGGATCAGATTCAGGTCCATTCTCCGCTTCCGGCGGACTTCCGTGCTGCGCTCAAACTTTTCGGCATGGGCAAGCGGTGACCGATCGCACCAAAGGTATTGTCTCGATAGTCATCAGCGCCTTCGGCTTCGCACTGATGGCGATGCTGGTGCGGCTTTGTGACACTGCCGGCTCGCCGATATCCGCCTTTCAGAAGAGCTTTCTCCGCAATGCGATTTCGGCAATGATCGCGATCAGCGTCTTTGTCGTGAAGGGAAGGTCTGACTTCGGAGCCGTCCGCATTACGCCTTCGCTGTTGCTGCGTTGCATCTTCGGCACGGTCGGCATTGTCGCCAATTACTACGCGCTTTCGCACATCAACATCGCCGAGGCGCAGACGCTCAATAAGACCGCGCAGTTCTTCACCGTCATCATCGCCTGGCTTTTCCTCGGCGAACAGCTCAGGATGCGCCAGATTGCCGCGGTCGCCGTCGCGTTTTCGGGCGTGCTGCTGATAACGAAACCCGGTTTCGCGGGCAGTGACGGCTTTGCGCTGGCGATGGGACTTCTCGGCGGACTTGCTGCGGGCTCTGCCTATGCCTGCACGCGGCGGCTTGCGGTTCTTGGAATTCCCGTTCGCTTTATCGTTGCCTTCTTCAGTTCCTTCGCCACCCTCGCCTGCGTGCCGTTCCTGGTGGCGTCCGGATGGAACGCGATGAACGTAACGCAATATCTCATCATCATCGCCGCGGGCGGTGCGGCGCTTATCGGACAGTACGGCATCACCGCGGCATATCGTTTCGCCCGCGCCGGCGAGCTCGCGGCGTGGGACTATACCAACATCCTTTTCACCGTGCTGTTCGGACTGTTCTGTTTCGGACAAGTTCCCGACGTCTTCGCCTTCGCCGGCATGGCGCTGGTCGTATCCGCAGCCCTATTCACGAATAAAAGGAGTAAACCATGATGCTGAACGTTATCTGTTGTTTATTGGCGGCGGTTGCCGGAATTGAGGATGTGAATCTTCGGGACTTTCCGCGGATGAACGGGGAATCCGACGATTCGCCGCGCTTCATGCGTGCGATTGCCGCGGCGCCGGATGGAGTTCTCGCGGTGCCGAAGGGAGAATATGAGATTGCCTCGATGCTCTACATCACCAACCGCTGCTCGCTTTTGATGCATCCGAACGCGCACCTGAAGGCGGTGGCGAAGATGGATTACGTAATCTTCTGGGACGGACATTCCGATTTCCATGCGCTCTCGGTCTTTGACGGGGATGAGCTCAAGGATCCGGCGGGCGTGTTCATCCGCGGCGGTGACATCGACGGACGCGGACTTGCGAGTTGTCTTGCGATTGCCAATTCGCACCATTTTACGCTTCGGGATACGGTCCTTCACAACGGACGCAAGTTCGGCCTTCGTGTGACCCGCGAGACCGGCGGACACCTCTACGAGCTTGTTGCCGAGAACGTGTATGCGAAGTGTACGATGTCCGGCCTGGCCGGCAATGTCGGCATCGAATGCCAGTGCTCCGACTGTCACTTCACCGACTGCATCGTCGTGGACTATACTGTGTCCATCCGCGACTGCGGAGGATCGAACCGTTACACGCGTTGTCACGTCTGGGGCGGCACGGTTCCTCCGAAGGGCATGAGCTTCAGGGAGTGGAGTGAATACTACGCAAAGATCAAGAAGCTCGACCAGGCGCATAAGTTCGATGCCGCGGTCGAGAAGGAGCTTCTGGCGAAGGGACTTCCGGAGATGCTGGAGAATTCGATCGCCTTCGATATCAGTTCGTACAGCAGCGTCTTTGACGGATGTTATGCCGACACCGCCGTGATCGGATACAATCTGCTCCGCGGCAATAACGCGCGGATCGTCAACAGCGGCTTCTACAACAATCCTCGAATGGGACTTCGCAAGTCGACGGCGATCGTTCACAAATCCGGCAGTCTCTATGTTGACGGCTGCACCTTCACTGGTGGCGCCGGGGTCGAGAAACTCTACGAGGGTACTGGCAAGAAGCTCGTCTGGAAAAACGTCCATGCCGAACGCGGCGATCACATGGCTGAGGACTCAGCCAAGTTATCCGCCCAAGGGAAATAACCACCACCTGGAGAAGAGATAGAATGAGTGGATTGCATTGTGCTGTTGCGGTGATAACGATTGTTTCTGGGTCGGTGGCGTCTTTCGCTGGCGTGATCGCCGTGCCGGACGAGGTGACGTCCGTAGAGAAGACGGCCGCGCACGAACTGGCCGCTGCGTTGGTGCGCATTACCGGTGAATCGTATGCCATCCAGCCCGAATCAAGCGCCGGCGAAGCGGCGTATTCAGTCGGCGAGACGGCGCTCGCGAAGAAGCTGGCGCTGGCCAATGGCTGGAAGGCGTATGCCGCGGATGAGATTCGGCGCGGCACCGTGGACGGCAGGATCGTCCTCTGCGGTGACGCGAAGCGCGGCGTCCTCTATTCCGTCGATTCCTTCCTCGAGGACGTCGTCGGCGTCCGCTGGTGGAGTTCGAACGAGAGCGACTACCCGAGTCGTCCTGGTTGGAAGCCCGGAGCTCTCGCGCCCTATCGCTATGCGCCGCCGTTCCGTTTTCGCGAGACGTTCTACCGTACGACGCTGACGGATTCGGACTTCAAGGTTCGCTCCAAGGTGAATACCACGTCCTATACGCGCTACATCATACCTCCGGCCAAGGAGAAGTTCATCCCCGAGGAGAAGGGTGGGAACAACAAGCTCGTCTTCTACAAGGGCCGCCGCAGCGCCTATCATTCGTTCTTCGAGGTACTGCCGCCGGCGAAGTACGCGAAGTCGCATCCAGACTGGTATTCCGAAGTCGACGGCAAGCGCATCGGCGGCGGACAGCTCTGCGTGACGAATCCCGAGATGCTGAAGGAGTACGTGAAGAACACGCTGGAGCTACTGCGCGCGAATCGGGACTGCAGCGCCATCCAGGTCTCGCAGAACGACGACCACCGCGGCGTCTGCACCTGTGTGAAGTGCCGCGCGGCGTTCGAGGCGGAGGGCGCATGGAGCGGACCCTACCTGGCGTTCGCCAATGCCGTCGCCGAGGCGGTCGAGAAGGAGTTCCCGGATGTCATGATCGACACGTTCGCCTACCAGTTCACGCGCAAGGCGCCGAAGACGGTGCGCCCGCGGAAGAATGTGCTCGTCCGACTCTGCGACATCGAGTGCGCCTTCAACCGTCCGCTCGCCGACCCCGCTTATCCGGTGAACGCCACGTTCGTGAAGGATCTCGCGGATTGGAGCAAGGTCGCCGCCGGCCATCTCTACATCTGGGACTATCAGGCGAACTTCTCGAGTTACATGATTCCGCACCCGAACCTGCAGGTCTTCTCGGACAACATCCGCCTCTTCCGCGACGCGGGGGCCGTCGGACTCTTCGAGCAGGGGGACGCGCTATGTCCTGCCGGCGACTTCGCGGCGCTCAAGTGCTATGTCACGGCGCATCTCATGTGGGATCCGTCGAGAGACTGGAAGTCGCTTGCGGACGAGTTCCTGACGGGTTATTACGGCGCGGGCGCCGCGCCGCATCTGAAGAAGGTCCTGGAAATCGCGGAGCAGGCGGCGACGCGCAAGGACGCGCCTCCCATGTCCTGCTTTCACGAAGACCCGTTTCCCTGGGTGACGGCCGAGGCGGGTCGTGCCTGCTGCGCCGAGATGGAAGCCGCCCTCGCAGCCGCCAAAAAGGCCGGTCCTGATTTCGTCCGTCGCGTCCGGTTGGCGAAGCTTCCGTGGGATCACGCCCGCATCCGCGCCTGGAACGAGTGGAAGCTCGCCGGGGACCGTGCGCAGGTAATCGCCGACTGGAAGCGGGCGCTCGAGGAGTTGGGCATCGACGCCTATCGCGAGACGACGACGCGCAAGACACTCGACGACTATCTGGAAAAACTGACGGCGGGGGACTCGCGGATGAGTGCCCGTCAGCAATCCCTGACGGCGATGGTCGATCGTCACGCGAAGACCGTGCTGGACGCCGAACGGTGGCTCTGGGTGCATCCGCAGACGGGCTTCACGGAGTGGGAGGCCCACGGGTATCTCACGAACGCCTTCGTGAAGCTGGGCTACAAGCTGACGTGCGCGGGGAACATTCCCGGCTTCTACACCGACCTTGACACGGGACGTCCGGGCCCGAAGGTATGCGTCATGGCCGAGCTGGACGCGCTCGACATCCCCGCTCACCCCGAGGCCGTGAACGGCATCGCGCATCTCTGCGGCCACCACGGACAGTGCGCGGCGTTGCTCGGCCTTGCTGCCGCCCTGAAGGAACCGGGTGCGCTCGAGGGCCTGAGCGGCTCGGTCCGCCTCATGCTCGTGCCGTCCGAGGAGCTCGTGCAGGTCTCCTTCCGCGACGAGCTCATGAAGAAGGGGACGATCCGCTACTTCGGCGGCAAGCCCGAGTTCATGCGGCGCGGGCTCTTCGACGGGGTGGACCTCGCGATGAACGTGCATCAGGGCGGTCCCGCCCGTGCCGACGGCGTCGTCTTCGATGCGATCGTCGGCTGCAACGGTTGCATCACGAAGAAGATCGTCTTCAAGGGCAAGACGGCTCACGCGGGGGCCAATCCGAACATGGGCATCAATGCGCAGTACGCCGCCTCGCTGGCGCTGCAGGCGTGCAATGACCTGCGTGAGACGTTCATCGACGAGGAACACGTCCGGTGGCATCCGGTCATGCGCGACGGCGGCGGCGCGGTGAACAACATTCCCGAGCAGGTGCTGGTGGAGAGCTACGTGCGCGGCCGTTCGATGGAGGCGATCGGTCGCGAGAACGCCAAGATCAATCGGGCTCTCGCGGGCGCGGCCCTTGCGCTGGGCGCGCGCGTCGAGATCCATGATCGACCCGGCTACGCGCCCGGCGTCTTCGACGTGAACTTCCTGCGGCTCATGGAGAGGTGCTGCGGTGACATGGTCGGACCCAAGAAGGTCGCGTTCAGCTATTCGGCGCACGGCAGCGGGTCGACGGACATCAGCGACCTCTCCTGCGTCATGCCAACCGCGTGGTTCAACGTCAACGGCGGCTTTACCGGCTGCGGACACCGCATCGATTACAAGGTCGTCGACCCGTATCGCCTGTGCGTCGATTCCGCGAAGGCGCAGATCCTGGTCGTGGACGCGCTCTTGAAGGATTCCGCAGCGGCGGCTAAGGACATCCTCGCGAAGTTCAAGCCCCGCTATCCCTCAATCAAGGCATATCTTAAGGCGAACGACAAGTTCTTCCTCGATCGGGAAGGCGTCACCTACGACAAGGACGGCCATGGCTCCGTATGCTACTGGTAATGCCTGAAAATCGGGTTTGTGGTGATGGGGAGAGAGTTGAAGGCAAGAGTTGAAGTTGAAGAGCGGATGGTTAGGGTTTAGGCGAAGGACGAAGGCGAAGGCGAAGAGTGGACGCGATGGTCTCCATTATTCTTTACTCCTCACTCGTCATTCCTCGTTCATAATTCGTCACTCGTACTTCATACTTCCCTCTACACCTACACCTCTTTTCTACACCTAAATCCCCGTCCATTCTTCAACTTCGGCTTCCGACTTCAACTCCCCAGCGGAATATGATATACTTCCAGCCAAACATAGTGAGAGTTGTGTGTGAAGGAGAATTTTGAGCAAGATTTCATTCAAGGCGTT
>DCIL01000014.1:85059-86050 GCA_002315875.1 Verrucomicrobia bacterium UBA1727
CGAGCCATGCGGGCATTGCGGGGGCGGAGGCGTATCGTCGGTTCGATGCGTCGGGGCTTTTGAAAGTGCTCGACGAGGATTACGAGGACTTGCACGGCATGAGCTGGGAGGCGCTGATGCCGATGTTTGACCAGTACCTGGGGGTGAAGACGAAATGACGATTTATCATGGCAGCATGGTGGTCGTGGAGCGGCCAGAGGTCATCAAGTCGGATGTCGGACGCGATTTCGGTCCGGCGTTCTACACGACTGACATTCGCGAGCAGGCGGAGCGATGGGCAGTCCGTCGGGCGAAGTTCGCCCGGAAGGCGGGGGAGGCGGGTGCCAAGGCCTTTGTGTCCGTGTATGAATTTGACGAGGATTCTTGCCGCAAGAGCTTGAAGTGCCTTTCGTTTGGTGGGGTGTCGATGCCGTGGCTTGAAATGGTCGTGCGGTGTCGGTCTTCACTCACATATCGACATGGTTACGATCTCGTCGAGGGAAAGATCGCCAATGACAATGTTGGCGAGACGGTGTCGTATGTCGTGGCGGGCGTTATGCCAAAGGAGTTGGCGTTGGAGAAGCTCAAGTTCCAGCAGATTAACAATCAGATTGCCTTTTGCTCGGATGCGGCGCTTCGCACTCTCAGGTTTGTGAGATCGTATGAGGTGGAGGTGAAGCCGTGAATGATCACACCTTGATTCGTGCAACGCTGGTTTCTGCAGTTGTCGGCATTTTGGCGACGCATTGGCATGTTGCACCGGACGAGGCGATGCGACGCTTTTATTCTTCGAAAACCGCCTTGGCGCTGGCCGACGATGCAACGGGACTGTACGGGCAATCGGCATTGAATATCGCGGGCGAGTGTACGTTAGAACTTGACGGATGCCCATTGGCTGATACATGCGTTTAACTTCGTTCATAGCATGTACATTGTGTTGCGGAATCGTACGGGCGGACGATTCCATCATTCGACGTGGCCTTTGCGGTCATCAAGGTCTCGAATAGCTTCA
>DCIL01000014.1:86133-98723 GCA_002315875.1 Verrucomicrobia bacterium UBA1727
GGCTCGATTCTCGCGATCCGGCACAGAGACAGGCCTTTTATCTAATCTACACCTAATCTAACCCTCTATTCTTCAACTTCAACTTCCGACTTCAACTCCCCACCCGGAATTTGGTATAATTCTGACCAAAGAAAAGAACATTGTAGCGACGGAGATGTCTAATTTGAATAAAAATCCAATATTTTCAGGCCTCATGCGGGGTCTGTCCCCGAAGTTCCTGTCCCTTAAGTTCCTGCTTTTCGCGGCGCTTGTCGTTTCGTCCTTAGGTGCGATGGCCAAGGAGAATGTGGTCGCGCGTTTCTCCACTCTCGACCTGATGGATGGGCGCATCGACTGCGAGAAGCCGGGGTCGTGGAAGTTCGAGACGGTGATTGTTGACGAGCGGGACCGCGTCTCAACGCTCGAGGTGCGCCTTTCTGCGCCTAAGGATGAGACGCCGCCGTGCTTTACCATTCGCTGGAACGTTCCCCAGGGTGACATCCGTCACTTTTGGTCGCCGCAGTTTCATTCCGTCGAGCTGCTGATGCCGTGGAGCGGCACGCGTTCTTCCGACATCGCGCACACCCAGCCGCTGTATGCGCTTACGGGGAATGCGGACGAATCGGAGTTCGCCGTCGCGTCGTCCGAATGCCTGCGCAAGGTCGTCTTTCAACCGGTCTGTGACGATCACGGACAGGAACGGATGCATTACAAATGCTGGATGAAGTTCTTCTCCGCTCCTGAAGCGCCGATGCACGAGTATCGCATGCGCCTTCGCTTCGACCGACGCAAGCGCGCTTATTGGGATACGCTCAAGGAAATGTCCGATTGGCAGATGTCCGCTGCGGGACTCGTTGCGCTTCCCGCAGGCGACCAGTGCTTCAAGCCGCTCTATTCCTCGTGGTACACGTATCATGGCGATCCGACCCAGGCGGACGTTGAAGGGGACTGCAAGGTCGCCGCGGCGCTGGGTATGTCCAACCTCATCGTCGATGATGGCTGGAACTGCGAGCCGGGAACGTACGGCTATCGTTTCTGCGGTGACTGGGAGGTTTCGAAGAAGAAGTTTCCGGATATGAAGGCGCACGTTGACTACATCCATTCGCTCGGCATGAAGTACATGATGTGGTTTGCGCTGCCGTTCGTCGGCAAGGACGCGAAGGTGTATCCGCAGTGGAAGAACAAGCTGCTGCCGGTGACGTGCGCGGGTGGCGAGGTGATGGATCCGCGCTTCCCGGAAGTGCGAGAGTTCATCGCTTCGCTTTACGAACGCAAGCTGAAGGAGTTCAACATTGACGGCTTCAAGCTCGATTTCATCGACTGCTTCAAGGTGCCTGACAAGGATCCCGCGCTCAAGGACAATTACGCCGGGCGCGACATCAAGAGTGTTCCCGAGGCGGTGAAGGTGCTGATGGCGGAGGTGATCCGCAGATTGCGCGCGATACGTCCCGACATCATGATCGAGTTCCGTCAGGCCTATACGGGGCCGGCGATCCGCTCGTTCGGCAACATGCTCCGGGCGACGGATTGTCCGATGGACCCGGACGCGAATCGCGAGCGTATCGCGCGCTTGCGTCTCGTATCGGGAAAGACCGCGGTCCACGCGGACATGCTCGTCTGGCGTTTCGACGCTACGCCCGAGGCCGCGGCGGAGAACATCCTTCATTCAATCTTCGGTGTCATCCAGTATTCGGTTGAGCTAAAGAAGACGCCGCCAGAGCATCAAAGGATGATTCGCAATTGGGTGGACTTCGCGATCAAGCACGAAGAGGCGCTGCTCCGCGGCGATTTCCGTGCCCACATGCATTACGCGAGGTATCCGCTCGTCGAGGGCGAGGGTTCGAAGGAGAAGGTAATCGGTGTCTATGATGTCAACGTGGTCGCGCCGGTAGGAGATCTCAGGAAGATGGTTTATGTGCTCAACGGTACTGGTCGCACGCAGCTTGTCATTGAAACTGCGGCCGCAGGAGATGTTACCGTCTACGATACCTTCGGCGAAAAGGTGTCCGTTCGCACTGTTCCTGCCGGAATTTCCAGAATTGAAGTTCCTCGCTCTGGCTATCTGTGCGTTGGGCCTCATGCGGGGTCTGTCCCCAAGGTTTCCGAGTAAACATTGCGTATATAAAAAGGGAGATGAAGATGGAATATTCTAAATTCAATGATGAGGATCTTGCCTTTCTGATTGGAATCTGCGAACAGGAACGCGTGACGGCGCGTGAAGCGATCGGTGATGATTACTGTCACGATGAGCTCGGTGGGACGTACGCGCGGCCCGATGTACATGTCAAGGTGCGCTCGACCGCTGAGATCGCCTCGATCATGCGCTATGCGAGCGAGCGCTGTCTGCCGGTGACGGTGCGCGGCAGCGGCACGGGACTCGTCGGCGGCGCGGTGCCGCTTCAGGGCGGAATTCTGCTTGATACTTCGCTGATGACGGAATTCCTTGAGCTCGATGAGACCAACATGACGCTCACGCTCGAGCCGGGCGTCCTGCTGATGGACATCGCCAAGTACGTCGAGCCGCACGGACTGTTTTATCCGCCGGATCCCGGTGAGAAGACCGCGACGATCGGCGGCAATGTCTCGACCAATGCCGGGGGAATGCGTGCGGTCAAGTACGGCGTCACCCGCGATTACGTGCGCGCGCTCGAAGTGGTGCTGCCGAACGGCGAGATCGTCAATTTCGGCGGCAAGGTCGCGAAGAACTCCTCGGGCTATTCGCTCAAGGACCTCATCGTCGGCTCGGAAGGTACGCTCGGCGTCGTCACCAAGATCACGCTCCGGCTCATTCCGTTGCCGAAGTTCAAGATCTCGCTCCTCGTTCCGTTCCCCGATCTCGCCGCGGCGATTCGCACCGTTCCCGAGGTCATTCGGTCCTCGTCGCTGCCGACGGCGGTCGAATTCATGGAACGCGAAGTGATCCTCGCGGCCGAGAAGTTTCAGGGACGCCAGTTCCCCGACACTTCGGCCGATGCGTATCTGCTGCTCACCTTTGACGGTGCGAGCCAGCAGGAGATCGACCTTGCGTATGATCTTGCCGCGAAGACGTGTCTCAAGTGCGGGGCGAAGGACGTACTCATCTCCGATACCGACGAGCGCAACGAGTCCATCTGGTCCGCCCGCGGTGCCTTCCTCGAGGCGATCAAGGCCTCGACGACGGATATGGACGAGTGCGATGTCGTGGTGCCGCGCGCGCACGTGGCGGACTTCGTCCTCTACTCGAAGGAACTCGAGAAGAAGCACTCCGTGCGCATTCGCTCCTTCGGCCACGCTGGCGACGGCAACCTTCACATCTACATTCTCAAGGACGAGCTTGACGATGCTGCCTGGGAGAAGAAGCTCAAGGAGGTCTTCGAGGATCTCTACGCCAAGTCGCGCGAGTTCGGCGGACAGGTCTCCGGCGAACACGGAATCGGTTATGCGAAGAAGCCGTATCTCGCCGAGGCGCTTTCGGACGACGTACGTCAGCTCATGTCCGGCATCAAGAAGACCTTCGATCCGAAGAACATCCTCAATCCCGGCAAGGTTGTCGAAGCGTGAAGGGCGTTCTGGCGATTGTCACCGCGGTCACCGGACTTTCCGCCTTCGCCGCGGTGCCGCTCTACAAGGATAGTTCAAAGTCGATTGAAGCGCGCACTGAAGACCTCATCTCCCGCATGACGGTCGATGAGAAGTGCGCGCAGCTTTCGACCTCCGCCGGCTTTGCCGCGTATGAAATCGAGAACGGCAAGGTCGTTCCTTCGAAGACGCTCGTCGAACTATATTCTAAGCTTCCGGGGTGCGGACTCTTTAGCTTCTTCCGCGCCGACGAATTCTGCGCCAAGCGCTCGTGGAAGAACGGTCTTACTCCAGAGCTTGCCATTGAGGCGCACAATGCGATTCAGCGCTACGCCATCGAGCACACCCGGCTCGGCATTCCGCTTTCGCTGTCCTCGATTCACGGACAGATGCTCGGCGAGACGACCGTGCCTTCGGGACTCGGCTGCGCTTCGATGTGGGATCTCGACGCCATTGCCGCGGCAACGCGCCTGCGCATTCGCGAGCGCGCCTCGGTTTCTCGCGTCTATGGCGTGGGACATCCCACCTGCGATCTCGCGCTTGATCCGCGGTGGGGACGCGTCGAACAGACCTTTGGAGAGGATCCGTTCCTTTCCGCCGAGATCAATTACGTGAGGGCGAAGACGGCGACCTCGCTCGGCGGCGAGGTGCATCTCGCGCATTTCGTGGGACACGGTGCGGGCGAGGCCGGGCGCATGTCTCAGCCGGTGCATGCTGGGTTGAACGAGCTTCGCAACCTTCATCTTCGGCCTTTCGAGTATGCGGTGCGCGGCGGGGCGACGGAGATCATGTCGTGCTACAATCTCATCGATGGCATCCCCGGACTCATCCGCGGCGATCTTGCAAACGGCTTTATTCGTGACCGACTCGGCTTCAAGGGTGTCTTCATCGCCGATGCATGCGCGTTCGGAGATCTCGTGCGCTTCGGTTTTGCCGCGGACGAAGGCGAGGCCGCGGCGCTTTGCTTCAAGAACGGCAACGACATGTGTTGCTGGGAGGAATATCCGTTTTCCGCCGGCATCCGCAAGGCGCTCGAGCGCGGCGAATTGAAGATATCCGACATCGACCGCTCGCTCCGGCGCGTGCTCTCAGACCGTTTTCGGCGCGGACTGTTTGAGCGTCCTTATGTGGACGAGGCGTGGATGGCCGAACACGGACGTCCCGAAAAGGTCATCGGCTGCGCTGAACATCGTCAAGTTGCGCGGATGCTCGCGCGCAAGGCGATGACGCTTCTGGAGAATGCGAATGGGGTACTGCCGCTCGATCCGAAGAAGTTAAAGCGCCTCGCGGTGATCGGTCCGAACGCCGATAAGCCGTCCAATCAGCTCGGTGACTACACTGCGCCGCAGCGTCCGGGACAGACGGTGACGCCGCGCATGGGCTTTGAGCGTCTTGCCGCGGAGTACGGTTTTACGGTCGATTACGCGCTTGGCTGCAAGGTGCGCTCCGGCGATCGCGGCGGATTTGCCGCGGCGCTCGAAGCCGTCCGTAAGGCCGACGCCGTCGTGCTCTGTCTCGGGGGATCGTCCGTTCCCGATACGCGACTTGAGGTCAATGCCGCAGGTACGACGATCGTCCGGAAGGCCGAGAACCTCAGCGAACAGGACAAGGATGCAGGCGAGGGATCCGATCGCGTGCGGTTGTGTCTTCCGGGAGTGCAGACGGAGTTGCTCAGGGAAATCCGCAAGCTCGGCAAGCCGGTCGTCACCGTGCTGATCATGGGCCGTCCCCTGATTCTCGACGAGGTCCGTGATAATTCCGATGCCGTGATCCTGGCGTGGTATCCGGGCACTGAGGGCGGCAGCGCCATCGCGGAGACGGTTTTCGGATTCAACAATCCGGGTGGACGGCTTCCCGTCTCGTTGCCGCGGTTCGAGGGGGCGCTCCCATGTGCGTATCACTGTCTTCGGCGGCGCGGCAACTATACTGATATGCCGTGCGCTCCGCTCTATTCGTTCGGTTACGGACTTTCCTACACGACCTTCAAGGTGTCCGATCCGAAGCTGAATGGGAGGGAGGTCTCGGTCGAAGTGACCAACACCGGCAAGCGCGCTGGCGAAGACGTTGTCCAGCTATATCTTCGGGACGTCCGATCGTCCGTCGCCAGGCCTCAATGCGAGTTGCGCGGCTTCAAGCGCATCGCGCTCGAGCCCGGCGAGACGAAGAGCGTTGTCTTCAAGCTTACTGATAAGGAACTCGGCTTCTGGAACGAGCAGGGGAATTTTGTCGTCGAGCCGGGAGAGTTCAAGTTGTGGATTGTCGACAATACTACCCCGGATTTCCGTCTAAAGTGTAGGAGCGTAACCATATGTCCACCGTGCTTGCATTGATATTGTCCGCTTCCGTGATCTCGGTTTCGCCCGATGATGGCGAGGAGCTTTTCCGTGCTCAGGAAGAAGCGCGCGAAGCCGGTCGCGGCAGCGTAGTGGAGCTGGACGAAGGTGTCTACCGGCTTGGACGTACCATCAGGTTCGATGCGCGTGATTCGGGAATTACCTATCGTGCGCGCTCAGGTGCAAAGGTTATCGTTTCGGGTGCGTTTGAGGTTACTGGACTTCACCGTCCGACAATCGAAGAGCTTTCGCCGCGGATTCCCGCCCAGTGTCGCGATCAGGTTCTGGTGGCGGATGTGAAGGCGGCAGGTTTCAAGGCCTTCGAGCCGTTCTCTCCGTACGGCTTCAGGGTGAAGGACGCCAAATATCGCGTGACTCAGCTCTATCATGACGGCAAGCCGCTCGTCCGCGCACGGCATCCCGATTCCGGTTTCCTCACAGTCAAGAAACTCGTGAGCCGAGCGAAGTGCATTCTCAAGACGGACGATCCGATCATTGAGCGTCTCGCCGGCGAAGAAGAGCTGATCGCTCACGGCTACTGGTGGAACACCTGGGCGGATCAGGCGTTCGTGGTGAAGTCGGTCGATGGTGCGGCCAAGACGTTCACGATGCCGCCCGAGACGGATATCGGCTGGGTGCCCAATTATTTCGACGGAATGTGCAAGTTCTTCTTCGACAATGCCCTGGCCGCGCTGGATGCTCCCGGAGAATGGTATTTAGAGCGGTCTACGGGACGACTCTTCGTCATTCCCGAAAAAGGCAATGGGTCAGGCAGCTGGCAGCTTTCCGAACTTTCCGATCCGATGTTCGCGATTGAAGGCGCGAACGATGTCAGAATCGAGAGCATCGTCTTCGAGGGGGGACGCAACCACGCGGTTGTCGTGTCCAATTCTACGGGTTTCGTCTTCCGCGATTGCACGGTCCGTAATTTCGGAGGCAATGGACTTTCTCTCTTTGCGGTGCGCGATTCATTAGTGAGCGGGTGTCGCTTCCACACCTTCGGCCATGCGTCGATGGTGGTGAACGCCGGCAATCGGGTGACGCTGGAGTCCGCGCATCTCAAGATAACGGACTGCGAATTCTCCGATACGGGACGCGCCCAGCGCACATACCAACCTGGTGTTAGGCTCAGTGGTTGCGGGGTCGAGATTGCGCATTCGAGATTTCACGATCTGCCATCGAGCGCGATCACGATTACCGGCAATGATCATCTCTTTGCGTCCAACATCTGCGAGCGATGCGTCCTTGAAAGCGATGATCAGGGCATGACCGATACTTTCGGCAATCCCATGTTCGCCGGCAACCGCTTCCTTTACAACATCTTCCGTGATGTGGGTCCGAAGACCGGCGGCAAGCACTGGGGACGCTCGGCGATCCGTTTCGATGACGCGATTTCCGAGATGATCGTGCTCGGCAACCGCTTCGAGAACTGCGCCCAGGGTGGATTCGGTGCGGTGCAGATGAATGGCGGACGACTCAATCTCATCGCCAACAATCTCTTTATCGGCTGTTCGAACGGCGTATCCTTCACGCATTGGACGATGGAGCATTGGCGCGAATGGCTGACGGACAAGCGCTGGCGCTGGTATCTCGAGGTCGAGAAGGCCTCGATGCCGCCGTATCTCTATCGCTATCCGATGATGAGGGACATCTACAACACCGTTCAGTCCAATCAGGTCGAGCGCAATATCTTCGTCGGCTCGACGCGCATGTTCATCGGTGAGGGACCGACTGCGGAGAAGGGTCCAGACGGAGTTCTTCTGCCGCCCAAGGAGACCGGAACGAAGCTCAATATCATGGTTGACCACGTTCCGGTCGGTGCCGAGCTCAAGAAGCTCGCCCCATGGTTCGGTCCGCTTCCTCCGGAATCCGCCCTCGGCCCACGCCGCTGATGACGGGATTGTGGTATAATACGCCCTAAAAATTTTAGCAAGAGGACGATTTGAGATGGAGATTGTCGAGACATTGGGTAAGGCGGGGGTGATTCCCGTGATCGTCATTGATCGTGAGGCGGACGCGGTGCCGCTGGCGCGCGCGCTCGTCGCGGGCGGTCTGCCTGTCCTTGAAGTGACTTTCCGTACCGAGGCCGCGGCGTCGGCGATTGCCGCGATTCGCCGCGAAGTTCCCGAGGCGGTGGTGGGTGCGGGTACGCTCCTTACTCCGAAGATGGTTGCCGATGCGAAAGCGGCCGGCGCGGTCTTTGGAGTTGCGCCAGGGTTCGATCCCGTAGTGGTAGAGGCGGCCAAGGCTTCCGGGCTTCCGTTCTGTCCCGGAATCGCCACTGCGTCCGAACTTTCGCAGGCGCTTACGGCCGGAGCGAAGATGGTCAAGTTCTTCCCGGCGGAGGCGGCGGGCGGCGTTAAGATGATCAAGAATCTTCTCGGTGCGTTTCGCTTCACGGGCGTCAAGTTTATGCCCACCGGCGGCATCAGTGCCGAAAATCTGCCGACGTATCTGGCCGTGCCCGAGATCGTCTGCTGCGGTGGAACCTGGGTGGTGCCGAAGGACGCGCTCAAGGCTGGTGATTTCGATAGGATTCGTGCGCTTGCGGCCGAGGCCGCCGCGCTCGTGAAGGATCTTCGTCCATAAGACGAGGAAGGGGGTAGTTCCGATGAAGACGGTCTACAAGTGGGAAAACGGCGGACTCAAGGAAACGCCAGAATTTGCGGCCTCCTGTTGGATCAATCTCGTCGAACCGTCCACGACAGAACTCGAGTCGGTGTTGTCCCACACCCAGGTGCCGCGGGACTTCCTTACCGACCCGCTCGACGCCGGAGAACGTCCGCGATTCGACAATGAGGACGGCGCGACGCTCCTGATCGTCCACGTGCCGATGCCGATCGTGCCCGAGGAGGACGATGAGGTCGAGGCGATTTCGCCCTATCGCACGGTCCCGCTGGGCATCATCCTCTTCAATTCCACGGTGATCACGGTGTGCAGCGAAAAAACTCCCGTCACCACCGCATTCCTCGATCAGATCCGTCGGGTGTGTCCGCCTTCGGACAGCTGGCGCTTCGCGTTTCGCCTGCTCTGGCACGCGGGCGTTCTCTTCCTCAGGTACATCAATGACATCCATTCGCGTGCGGGAGTGCTCGAAGACGAGCTTCACGAGTCGATTTCAAACGACGCTCTGTTGAAGCTTTTTCAGATCGAGAAGACGCTCGTCTACTTCACGACTTCGCTCAAGGCCGACACGATCGCCCTCGCCCGTTGCAACACTGCGCGGCAGATCGCGCTTTCCGAAGACGATCGCGATTATCTCGAGGACGCGATGGTCGAGTATCAGCAGGCGCTCGAGACCGCGACGATTCATGCGAACATCTTGAACGGCACGCTCGATACCTTCGCCTCGCTCATCAACAACAACCTCAACAACGTGATGAAGTACATGACGGCGGCGACGATTCTCCTGGCGGTGCCGACCCTGGTCGCTTCGCTCTACGGCATGAACATCGGTCTGCCGTTCCAGGACTACAAGCACGCCTTCGCCATCGTGATGGGCATTTCCGGATTCCTCGCCATCGCGATTGCGACCATGTTTGTCATTCTTTCGCGCAAGCGCAAGTTCTGATTTTTCTCAAGGAAGGGATTGATGATGAAGAAAATGCTCACGATTGCCGCGGCCTCATGTTTTAGCGTACTTACGTTGGGTGCCGCTGCGGTAACTCCCGGGTTCACGATGCGCATCGACGACAACAAGTCGGTGAAGAATTTCAAGCGGGTTGCCGACCTTTTCGAGAAGCGCGGCATTTTCGTTTCCTTCGCCATCGTGCCCTCGACCCTGACCGAAGAACAGGGGGCGTGCCTGCGCGAACTCGTTAAGCGCGGACACCTGATGATGGATCACACCCCCAATCACAACTTCTACGTGATCACCTATGCCGATCAGGCGATGTACGAGAGCGCAAAGGCGCTGCCGGATGTCCATCGGTTCGATGACAGGCGCAAGACGATCTGGTTCAATCCGGTCATCGACCGCGAGTTCAAGAAGAACTGGCATACGGTTGCTTCGATCAGCAACAACGTGCTCACGCTGGCCAACCCGAAGGTCAAGATCTGGCCATATGGGACGTTCTTCTCGCTTCCGGGACGTTCCGAGGTCTTCGGCATCAAGGTCGAGAAGGACAAGACCATGCGCGTCTGCGACTTCTGGTGCGGACAGCTCAAGGAGAAGATCAACGTCACCAACGTCGATCTCCTCTTCTATGCCGAGCTTGCGCTTCAGCCGTCCGACGCGGTGCTGCGCGAGTTGGCGGAGGTTAGCCGCGAGCGTTTCGATCACTTCAAACTGCCGCGTCCCACGATCTGGGTGCGTCCGGGTGGATGGTGTCCCGGAATCGATCAGGACCGCATCGGTAAGATCTACGGCGGCGAATTCGACTACATCGGTGCCGATTCGCATCCCGGACGTCTCCCTTGGGGCAAGGGACGCTGGTGCACTGGCTACGACAAGATGTACTTCTTCGATCAGGGCGCGCAGATCACGCCCGAGCAGCTGGTGGATGATATCGAGCGCGAGCTCAAGGCGGGACGTTACCACGTGCGTCTTTCCCATATGTGGAGCCATGCGCTTCCGGGCAAGGAAGAGGAGTGGTTCGCGAAGGCCGAACGATTTGCTGATCTCGTCCGTGAGCGCCGTTTGCGGACGATCTCGATGAAGGATCAGTACATCGAGCGCTTCGGAAAGTGAGCGGTTATGCGGTTGGTTTTCCTAAGTGACATCCACGGTGTGCCGTCCGCCCTCGAACAGGCGCTGGCGGTCGCGGATACGCTCGGCTATGACAAGCTGGTGCTGCTTGGAGATCTCTTGTATCACGGACCCCGCAACGGCGTGCCGAACTTCTACGATCCGATAAAGGTGGCGCAGATTCTCAATGGACTCAAGGACCGCATCATCGCCGTGCGCGGCAATTGCGATGCGGAGGTCGATCAGATGATGTTCGGCTTTCCGATGATGTCCGATTACGCGATTGTAGAGGCAGACGGTCGGAAGTTCTTCCTTACGCATGGTCATCTCTGGAACGAGTTCAATCCGCCGCCGATCGGATCGGGCGAGATTCTCGCTCACGGGCACACGCACATTCCCGAGCTGAAGACGCTCGAGTCCGGACTCGTGGTATTCAATCCGGGTTCGGTTGCGCTCCCCAAAGGCGGATCCTCGCGCTCCTTCGGCTATTTCGACGGCAAGGACCTTAAGCACTACACGATCTGAAATAGAATCGGTAGTCGAGAATCAGAACGAGCATCTGACGCCGATGCCGCCGTGCGTCCAGTCGTTGTGGGCGCAGAGATAACTGCTGGCGGCGTTCGTGTCCCGCGCGGCACCGCCGACCACTTCGTATTGCTCGACGAAGGCGAAAACGGAAAAGCATTCGTTGAAGCGCCAGCCGGTCTCGAGTCGGAACGAAACCGAACCTGCGCCGCCCACACCCCAGTCCCCGCCGTTGATGTTCTTACCGAAGACACGCTTCAGGTTGCGCGCATTGCCGCCTTCAACGAAGACGGACGGCGTCAGGTAAAGCGATTTCCAGACATTGAACTTGCGGCGCACTCCTATCTTGAAATAAAGGTAGTCACTGGTGCGGATTGAGCGGCGGAGGCGGTAGAAGGGGACGAGATACGGATTTTCCAACGACTGGTCGATCTGCCACCAGTGATAGGTCTTGTTTGCCGCGGCATCCTTAAATCCGTGATACATCGTCCAGGACCGCGTCAGATCGCTCTTCAGTGTCCATCCGTCGGTGATCTGCCAGTCATACTGCCAGGTCGGTCCCCATTCCCAGTGATAGAGCGCATGCCGATGCACGTCGGAGCGACGGTCGGTGAGCGAGGAGACGTCCCAATTGCGGACGCCGAACTTGCCGAGAAGGCCGGAGTCCCAACCGGCGCGAATGCTAGTCACCTGCATGGGACGGTCCTCGACGATCTTGCCGAGCGACTGGTAGGTCGAACGGATCTCCGGCGCTACGTCAATGTAGAACGGAGATAAAACACTCGCTATGATAACCGCCAGCACCCCTCTTCACCTCTCTTCACACGCCTCCAGCGAGACCTTGTGAACCTTGAGATCGTGCTCGTAGAGGCCGGGTGGATTGGGAATTTCGCCGCGGATTATTCGCGCAAGTTCATGGAGCTGTCCCGCATAGCGGTCGCTCGGCGCCTTGTAGACGATGCGGTTGATGCCCTCGTGATAGCCGGCTTTCTTTGCCGCGGCATTGACGCTCTTGAGGAACATCTTGATCTCGAGCTTGTCCACTCTGGCGAGTCCCTCGCTGAGGCCCGTCGTATGCTTGACGGTGCGGAAATCCTCGATGGGTTCGAGTTCCATCGAGCCGTTCGTTCCGTCGATGCGGATATGGCGGCAGGGTTGGGTTCCCTTCGAGCAGACGCGGAAGACGCAGTTGGCGCGCGGATATTCCATGATCGTGAGCGAATGGGTCTTCGCCTGTTCGGGATCTCCGGGAGCCGGCTTGATGATCGAGTAGGTTTTGAGCGGCATCGCGTCATTGAATATCGGCATCGCCCATTCGATCGCATGGCAGGTGAGCAGATACGCCGTGCCGCCCGGATAGTAGGAAGCGTATTCGGGATACTTCGGATATCCGTAGTTGTGGTCGAGATCGGCATCGACGGAATAGATTTCGCCCAAGATGCCGCTCTTGGCGATCTCGACCATCTTGTTGATCGCCTCGTTGGAGCGGAACATGTAGCCGATCTGAA
>DCIL01000014.1:98774-101727 GCA_002315875.1 Verrucomicrobia bacterium UBA1727
TCATCTTGCGGAAGCCGACGGGATCGGTGCCGAGGGGCTTGTCCATGTGCATCGGGATGCCGTGGCGGGCGATTTCGGTGGACACCTCGACGAGTTCGGAATTGGAGCATTCGACTACAATGAGATCGGGCTTGACTTCATCGAAGACCTGTTTCGGGGTGAAGCACGGATATTTCGAGTAGTGCTTCTTGTTCGGCTCCTGCATGCGCATTGCGGTGGAGCTGGTATCGTCCACCCAGCCGACCATCTCGAAGTCGTTGGTGAGCTTCAGCACGGCGTCCCACTTGCCTTGCGAATGGTTGTGGATGATGCCCCAATGGACGACCCGCGCCTTGCGGTTGCCGATCGGCTTCCAGGGCCTTTCGGAGAAGTCCGTGCCACAGCAACAGCAATCGTGGGACTCCTTCAAGGGACGTATCGCGTCCGCTCCGAAGACGTATTTGATGCGGGCGTCGACTTCCGCCTTTTCCTTCTCGCTCATCTTGAACTCTTCGACCGTCCACGCGCCCGGCTTGCCCTTGCGAGTGAGGCGGTTGGGGAAGATGCCGAGCTGCTGGAGGACGTAGAGGTGTGGGCCGCGCATCTCGTCATCGCCGTAGGGACTGAACACATCGCCGAGATTCGTCATGTAAAGGTATTTCGCGAAGGTGTCGGCGAGTTCCGGGTCGGACGCATACTTGCCCGCCTTGAGACGCTGCCAGACCTTGGTCAGCAAGGCCGCGTAGGCGGGACGCTGCGAGATGCAGCCGCAGGTGCCGATCTGCGAGCCCTGGTAGATGAAGCTCTTCGCTCCCCATCCGCTGAAGACGCCGTGGATTTCCTTGTGCGAAAGCAGTTCGGCCATTCGCGCGTTCACCTTGTCTCCGGGTGACTCTTCCTTCACCCATCCGAAGATTTCGGGATATTCCTTCGCGAGCTGGACGATGAGCGAGACGTCGGGTTGGGGACTCTTTCCGTTGTAGGTCTGGATGATGACCGGCAGCGTGGTCACCTTGGCCATCGCGCGGTAATGCTCGGCCATCATCGTCTGGTTGGTGGCGTTATCCGGAGGCCGCGCGAGAATCGCCATCTTCGCGCCCATTTTCTTGGCGATCTTCTCGACCTTCGCGACTCGCGCGAGTGCCGCGGCGCTGTTGTTGCCGGAGCAGATCGCCGTCACGTAGGCGCGGAAGGGACGATCGGGATTCGCCGCGCGTTCGGCGAGTACGGTGAGTCCGTTTTCATATTCGCCATCGGCATCAAGCGAATTGACTTCACCCGCCGTCGGCCAGATGATGCCGCCGACGCCGGCGTCATTGACGAACTCCGCCTCTCGGACGAGGGTCTCGACGTCGAGCATGGCGGCCTCCGTCCAGGGCGTGATCAGAAGCGGAAAGGGTCCCTCGAGAACCGCCGCAGCAATGAGAATTGAAAGATTCATGGTGGTGGTTAGTGGATGTCCCAGCCGTTTCGGTAGTCGTGGTTGAGGTGGGTGTTGGCGGTGGCGTTGTCGGTCTTCTCGCCATCGAAGGCGTAGGTGCCGCGGCCTGCGAAGTAGACGGAGTTGGCGAGCATCAGCGTCTTCGCAAGCGGAGTCGAGAAATCGACGTCGGTCGTGTCCGCGCCCGGCTTGCCGCGCACCGCCTCGAGGAACTCGGCCACGATGCGGTGCTCCTGCTGGTCGAGCTTGTCCGCCGCGGGCACGGGGAAGTCCGGATACTTTCCGCCTTCGGGAAAGATCCTGAGCGTATCGTGGAATTCCTCGTAGATCATGCCCTTGGTGCCGACGAATACGGTGCCGAAGGCGGCGAGCGGCTTGGTGACCTTCCACTGCTTTTCAAGCTCGAGAAGTTTCGCGGGGAAATTCGTATGTTCGCGCTTGTGGACGCGGTTGTACCAGCCGGTCATGTATTTCTTGCCCATGTCGATGCCGTCCACGATGCCATCGTTCCAGTGGAGCGTGATCTCGTTCCAACCGGGACGCGCCGGAATCGTAAAATCGAGAGTGCCGCGCTTGTTCCACGCGCCCTTGCATCCCCAGGCAACATCGCGCACTGCCACCTTCGACGGCAGCGCCTTCCACATGTCCATGCACTGGAAGGGTGCGTCAAGGACGTGCGTGCCCATGTTGCCGAGCGAGCCGTTGCCGTAGTCGATCCAGCTGTGCCAGTCGTGCGGATGAAGTCCGACGCGTCCGCCTTCGCCGATGTAGTTCTCGCAGATCGGCGAGCCGCCGCACCAGAGGTCCCAGTCCATTCCCTTGGGCGGAGGACAACTCGGCGGACGGTGGAGCATCGTGTTGGGACGATCCGAGAACGAGAAGACCTCGGTAACCTCGCCGATCACGCCTTCCTTCAGATATTTGGAGAGGAGCGGACGATGCTCCATGTAGTGTCCCTTGTTGCCGACACGCAGCACGACGCCCATTTCGCGGGCGGTGCGGTCCATCAAAATCACTTCCTCCATCGTGTGCGCCATCGGCTTCTCGACGAAGACATGGATGCCGCGGCGCATCGCGAGCAGTGCGGGCAGCGCGTGATGGTGATTGGGAGTGGCGATGAATACCGCGTCTAATTGTTCCCCGAGTTCATCGAACATCGTCCGATAGTCCGCGTAGACCTTCGCCTGCTGGAGATCGTCCTTGTGCCAGGTCTTCGCGGCCTTGGCATAGAAGTTTTTGAGGGCGTTGGGATCGGGTTCGCAGAAGGCGAGGCATTCGCAGCCGCCGACCGCGCCGGCGCGCTTCATCAGCGTACCGCCCCAGTCACCGCAGCCGATGATCGCGATGCGCACCTTGGCGCCGCTTGCGATCTGCCGCGCGCGCGTGAGCCCGAAGCCGGCGCAGCCGATGTTGAAGAGGGGAAGGGCGGCAAGGCCCTGAAGAACGGTTCGGCGAGAGAGAGGAAGTGTGGGCATGTGGTTGGATTGTTGAAATTGAATGATTGCTGAGATTGTATTTGCGATTGTTCGATTT
>DCIL01000088.1:0-14052 GCA_002315875.1 Verrucomicrobia bacterium UBA1727
CAACTGTGAACAATCGTGAACAACTCGACCGCCTTTCAGGTGCGCGACTGACTGGTCATCATCGAGCACCTGAAAGGCGGTCGACCCCAGGCGTGTCGCCTCAATGGGGTCTCTTGGAGCATTCCTGAATTTCAAATGCGACACGCCTGCCGCGCGGCTCCCAGACGACATCCGTCCAATCGTTAACAGGCGAAAGATCCTTCGTCTGGCGTCCCACTCCTTCCACGGGCGTGTCCATGGGCGCGCTCCCCAGGCGCAACGTCGCCTTTGCCGTAGCGCGATATGCGAAGGATATGCGGAAACGCGGGCCGCTCGCAAAACCGGAGACGAACCGTGCGTCGTTCTTGCGGTTGAACTCAAACGTAGTCACGACATCCTGCTTCGCATCGAGATGCAGCAGTCCCGCCTTCAGCGTCCACGGCCGAGTCCGCGGCGCCCAGCTCATGAACTTCGCCTCGCCCAACGTACACCGGGACGGTTCGCCCCACGCCGCAACGCCGAACACCGCCAGCACCGCACAAACAACCATTCTCTTCATGACTTTCTCTATTTCGGCTTTTCGCACTTTTGCACGAAGTCAACCCAGCACGTTCCAGCCTTCCAGTTTGCCTCGGCGTGCGTCGCGTAGGCGCCGCCATGACCGATCGTACCCTTTTCGGGATTCACATCCATGCCGAACGAATACTGCTTCTTGCCTCCCGCAGGAACCTGATTACGGAACCACTCGCTGCACGACGCCTCGGAAAGAATGCGCTTTCCGTTCGCCGCAACCCCGCGCCTGGCGACCATCACGTAGAACTTGAGGAAATCACCAGCCGTCGAGAAGAGTCCGCCGCCGGCCTCGGCGTGCCGCTTGCAGTTCGTCACGTCCGAAGAGAACTGAGTAATACCCTTGCCGCGGATCGGCTCGCCGCCGTCCGGAAAATGATAAGCCACCACCAGTCGCGCTAACTGATTCGTCGTCGGCCAGAAGGTCGTGTCCTTCATGCCGAGCGGATCGAGAATGCGCTCCTGCAGGGACTTCTCCCACGGCTTGCCGCTGACCTGCTCGACTACGGCCGCCGCCACATCGATGCCCCAATTCGAGTAGCTCCAGTTCGTGCCGGGCTCGGTGTTTAGTCCCTTCTTGACCGCCATCGTTGCAAGCTCGCGCATCGAATACTGATCAATCGGATACTTCGGGAAGAACGACAAGCCGCTCATGTGCGAAAGCAAGTGGCGCACGGTCGGTTTCGTCTTCGGAGCACGACGTCCGCCCTTGTCGTTGACGAAGATGTCCTTCCACTCGGGGAAATACTTCTCTACCGGATCATCAAGGCCAATCTTGCCCTCATCCACATAAGTCAGCACCAGTGCCGCGGCGACACCCTTCGTGTTGGACGCCGCCCAGAAGATGTCGTTCTGCCGGATCGGCTTCCTGGCGGCGATGTCCGAATAGCCCTCAAGCGTCCATTCGGCCATGTAATCGTCCCAGAAAACATGCACCAGACCGGGAAGCTTCGTGTAATCCTTGCCGCGAATGCGCGTGGAATGGCTCCCCCCATTTATGTTCGGCGCATAGAAGATTTTCTCCATCTCTTCGGGCGTATAACGCGAGTTCGCCACCGGTCCTGGATTACTCGAGGTCAGGAACGGCGACGGCGTAGGCTTCTTTTCTGGAATTACGAAGCACTCCTTTCCTTCCGAGTCCTTCTCGATGCGTCCACCCTCATGCACGACGAGTTCGCGCGTGAGCTTCTCGCAGACCTCGAGGAGCTTCGGATACGTGTAGTCGGTGAACTCCCATTTCTTCGTATGATCGAGTTTTTCGGTAAACCGCGCAGGCAGATTCTTCGCACCGATGGACGTGAAGAGAACACCGCAGGCGGTGGACGGATTGCAGTCCGAATCGTAACCGCCGCGCGTCGAGAGGTACATCGTCCGGTCCGGATCGCCCTCGCCGAAGAGATAACCGAGCAGCACCATCGCGCCGTTGATCTTCACGTCAATCCCGTGCCACGACACCTTGCCGATCGTCGGCAGTCCCTTGCGTCCGTACTTGTCGACGGCCTTGCGCCACGCACCTTCCCAGTCCTTCGGATCAGTCCGGTACCAGCCGAGCATATCACGCACCATCTCGGCGTAGCGCGATTCGGACGGAATGCACGCAAGAGCCGACTCGACGTTTGCCACACGGTCGGATGAGAAAAAGGCCGCCGCATAAAGTCCGCCGACGAACTGTCCCGCCCAGAGTCCGTCACCATAGTTCATGATGCGCCCGAACGTCTCGCCGAAGTTGATTGCCGCCTGCGGCATGCCAGGCGAGAGGATTCCCGAGAAGTCCGCCTCAATCTGATAGTCGATGTCATCCGGCGAGGAGTGGAAGGACGGATGGCTCGAGTCGGGCGCGGCAATGCCTCGGCGAAGGTTGTTGCGCGCCTTTTCGTTGGCGCACCAGAGGCGATAACGGGAATTTGCGAAATCGATGCCGGCCTCACGGGAGGATACGCCGAGACCGCGCGTCTCCAGCGTGCGAATGAACGTCATCTCGACATAGAGGTCGTCCTGATTGAACGTCTCGTTGACGAGCTCGTTCTTCCACTTCGGCATCTTGTCTTCTGGAATGAGCTTCTCACTGAACTTGAACTCCGTGGGCCAGCCATAGCCGACGCCGACGGACTGTCCGATCCATGCGCCCTTCATCTTGTCCCGATACTCGTCGACCGAGATCCGGCGCACGCCATCGGTAGCACAGCCAACAACCAACGTCGACAATCCGACGACGACCAACAATCTGTTCACATCAATTGCTTTCATGGTTTAATTATTCCTTATAGAACATCTGCTCCTTCATCGGACACTTTCGGCTTCACCGGTTTCTTCTTATTAGCTTCGCGCCGCTCCTTGGCGCGTGCAGTTTCCTTGGCGAGCTCGTCCAGATTCGTCACTTCAATTATTCTCGGACGGATCCGTATGTGCATGTGCCGATTGTCAAAGCGGAAAACTCCGCCAGATTCCTTGAACTTAATTCCGTATTTCTTCTCGAAGAGCAAGGCGATGCCGGCGGTCTCAGACTCATGTTCCTCTTCGGATTGAAAGGTCTTGCGACTTTCGAGAACAACACTCAACAACCGTTCGGTGTTGGCTCCGTATTGCGGACGGGCAATGTCAAAATGACGAAACGGACGCTGCATTTTAACGAGTCGCTCCTCAAGATCCGGTTTAGAAGCGCCGAAGACGAAACCACAGAAGTTGCTGATGGAGAAATCATCCGCATTCACAATCTTCTTCGGTTCTGGAGCTACTTTCGCGTTCGCCTCTTCTTTGCGATTCTGCTCTTCGATTTCCTTCAGCAGCTTTTCAAGATTGATCTTGGACCCCTTCTGATCGATGGGACAAATCATAGTGGCGTTACTGAACAAGGCGTAATCAACCCCTGTGCGGTCATAACCATCCTCATCGATACGCATCTGACGAACCTTGCCTGTGAGAGAGGTTTTACCGCCATTGCCAGGAATATTAGTCCAATGCCTGACCACCTTGTCCTCCTGCCAGATCTCGATAATGCATCCCGCGACCTGCCAGCACTTATGAGATGAGCCGCGGTCGTAATTGGCAACTCCTGTGGAAATGCCGAAATAAAGCGCCTTGCCGACATTGACCGGCCGAAACTTGAAGATGGCGATGTCATTGACCCCGGTCAGCTTTGTATTGGTATTCTTCAATACTGTAGCCGCACGTACCTCGATTTCCGCTTTTGAATCCGCCTCTGCCGCCGAGCCGACCTTCAGTTGAAAAAGTCCCCTGTTGGAATTGCTCCCCCACCAGTCGCTCTTGGATCCGCTGGACTTGTTGCCCATCTGCTTGAATTCAAAATTCCTGGCGAAGCACGACAACGATACCATAACCAGCGTAAACGCCATCAAGCTCACTCTAAAAATATGTTTGCCCATATGCTACGCCTCCAATTGTATATTCGGTCGTGCATTATACCATTTGGACGGGATTAAATGCAATGAAACTGTTTATCAGTAACGCTCGATCGAAACGTCGTTAAGTTTGCCGCTCTTCGTGTTGACCTTGACGATGATGGTCTGACTGTTTTTGCGGAAGGCATGCACCGAAACGCCGTCAGCCCTCATTTCGAAACCGAGCCGCTCTGCACCGATGAGCTCGTCCGCCAGCGCCTGCAGCTCCTCGATATGCGCGGTGAATGCCGCGGCGCAAGCGTGTCCCCCAGTCGCCTTCTCACCAAACGGAGTGAGTCCAGGGTCTTTGGCGACCAGATAATCATAACAATGTACGAGCGACTCCCTGGCGCCTCCGAGAATCGTGTAGTACGCCTGTTCAAGAAACTTCGCCGGCTTCGTGTCGAGTCCGTCATACCACCCTCCGCCGCAGCGTCCGCCCGACTGCCTATTCATCCACTGCACAATCCAACACGCCTGCAGCGCATCAGGATTTGCATCTCGCGTCTCGGTTCCGACCCAGCATTCGCCGAACAGCTCGCTCTGCCTGCGCGGATCGTATCCGCGCTCGCCGTAATTAGCATACCAACACGGGAACTTGATAATGAAATGCGCATTCGGATACTTCGCCTTCGTCTCCGCAAGTATGTCCCTTTCGCAGATCTCCTGCATGAGAGTGCGTCGATATTCGCCCCAGTCAGCAATGCCGCGGCGCTTTTTATCCGCCTTGCAGCTCGCGCACTCATCACCGCAGTTCGAGAACAGAAAGTCATCGATGATGATGCAATCGAAAACCGACGCGGTCCTGAGACACTCCGCCGTCATTCGCGAACGCGCTTTTCGATCGCTCCAACAGACAACCATCCTCCGCTCCCCGCCTGACGGAGCATCGTTTAACCGAGTCGGAGTGATCATGCCGCAGAGCTCGAAGCCCTCCGCACGGAAAGCATCGCGCAGCGCGATCAGCCGCTCGGTGGTGACGGACTGATTATGCCGATAACTCTCAAGCCAGAGTTTGGTGATGTGATTCTTCCGAAACCACGCGATAGCCATCTCGCGTCCCGATGCGGTCGCGAGTTCTCCATTACAGCTCGTAACCTTGCAGCTCATCGAGAAGACGTGATGCGGCCTCTTTTCGACTATAGTGCCACCATGCACCGCCGCGAGCAGCACTATCGCCGTCATCATCACCAGATATCTTCTCTTGTCTCTCACTTTCTTAGACATTCTCTGCTCCTTTACACGTTATCGTCACGCGCGGAATACGAAGAATACCGCAAGAAGAATGCATACCCCGGCCGCCGCATAGTTCCAACTAAGCCCCTGCTTCATCACCAGAATCGAGAACGGCACGAAGACGAGGAGTGATATCGCCTCCTGAACAATCTTAAGTTGCGCCAAGGACATCGTCTTCGATCCGATTCGATTGGCCGGCACTGCGAGGCAATATTCAAAAAGCGCAATAAACCAGCTGACAAGTATGATCAAGATCAGTGGCTTACCATTCATATGCCGCATATGCCCATACCAGGCATAAGCCATTATAAAGTTAGAACAGACAAGCAATAACACCGTAAGCCAATTGATATTTCCCATATTCCTTTTACTCCTATGTTTGAAAAGTTGAGCGTATATTATCATTTTATTTTGCTTTGTTCAACACTATCATCAAAAGTTGTTGATAACTCGTAAATTCCTGTAGATATATTTTGATATCTGGTAGAGTTATCAACAGGAAATTTTACTATTAGTGCAAATATTTTGGATTTGTTCGATTTTTTACAATATTAGTTAGTCGCATAAAGCAAACTAAAATAATGTTCACAATTTGGTAGATAATTTGCTATAATGCGTCCATGACAACCTCAATATTTTATGATGTAATCGTGGTTGGTGGAGGTCATGCCGGAACTGAGGCAGCATTGATTTCCGCCAGGATGGGTAGGCGGACACTACTCATCACCGCTTCGATCGGAGCAATTGCAAGGATGCCATGTAATCCCTCAATTGGAGGATTGGCTAAGAGTCATTTGGTTTATGAGATCGATGCTCTCGGCGGCGAAATGGGAATCAACGCCGATCATACCGCCCTTCAGTCGAAGATCTTGAATCGCAGCCGCGGCCCAGCTGTTTGGGCGACCAGATCTCAATGCGATAAACAAAAGTATACGCAGCGTATGCAAAACGTAGTACTCAATGAGGAATCCCTGACAGTCATTGAGGACTGCGTAATTGATGTGCTGACACAACAGTATGACGAAGTTAAATCCGTTACAGGCGTTCGAACATTACAACACGGAGAGATTCGCGGCAAGTCAGTCGTTATTACGGCAGGTACATCGCTGCGAGGCCGTACCTTTATTGGAAAAGAAATGACCGAGAGCGGCGGAGACAACCGTCCTGCCATTAACCAGTTGTCAGACTCACTTTCTAACTTAGGTTTTTCACTGATTAGACTAAAAACGGGCACCCCGCCTCGTCTAAAAGCTGATTCATGCGACTTCAATCAATGTCTTGAACAACCCGGAGATATTCCAAGACCAATGTTCCACGTGGAACATACAGAAGATTTCAGAATATCCACGGATGATAATGTTCCACGTGGAACAATCGGTTTGAGGGAAATGTCATGCTGGATGACCCATACAACAACTATCTCTCATCAAATTATTAGATCCAATCTAAATGAATCTGCTCTGTATGGAGGTTCAATATCGGGCACCGGAGTGCGGTATTGTCCTTCGATAGAGGATAAAATAGTTCGTTTCACGTCCGCATTACAACATCACGTGATGCTGGAACCGGAAGATGAGGAAGGTAAGATAATATATCCAAACGGTTTGAGTTGTAGTTTGCCGCGAAAAGTTCAGCACGAATTGGTCAGGTCCGTGCCGGGTCTTGAACACGCTGAATTTCTCGCTTATGCATACGCAATAGAATACGACTCTATTGATGCTCGCGAACTAAAGCACAGTCTGGAGTCGAAGCGAATATCAGGACTCTTCTTTGCCGGACAAATCAATGGCACCACTGGATACGAAGAAGCTGCTGCACAAGGCATTATGGCTGGTATAAATGCCGCATATCATTCTTCAAACGAATCGCCAATAATTTTGAGTCGTCAAGATGCCTACATAGGAGTAATGATCGACGATCTGGTTACTAAAGGAACGGATGAACCCTACCGGATCTTCACGAGCAGAGCTGAGAGAAGGCTACTCCTGCGCCAAGACAACGCAAGGTGGCGACTTCTCGATTTTGCAAAACGAATCGGAGTATGTAAGAATATAGATGAGCGAGAACTTGAGCAAAACATTCTATCACATATTTCAAATTCCGCAACGACCGAAGAACTAATTTCAAAACTGAAAACCGGACGAAACATGATCTCTAAAGAAATTGAGATTATGCGACACTATGAGCCATATATCAAACAGGAAATCGAAGCTGCGAAAAAGGCCAAAGCGGATGAAAATATCAGAATTCCGAAATGGCTTGATTATGATAAGTGTACAGGGGTAAGGTTTGAAAGCAGGGAGAAACTCAAGGTTCATCGCCCGGAAACACTTGCTCAAGCAAGCAATATCCCTGGAGTTAACCCAGCTGATATCGCATTATTAGCAATTATAATTAAAAGAGGCCATACATAAAAGTTATCAACAAACTGTGTTGATAACCAGTTCATAACTGAAGAAATCTTCTCCCTTCTATTACTTCGTCCATTATGGTATCATATTGGGTGAATTTGTATGAGGAAAAAAGATGGACTTAGAAATGGATGAACAAACGCATTTGCTTTGGGAAAAGGCAAAAGAGATTTTCATATCGACTCTTAACTCTTCTGAGGAAAAGAGCCAGGCCGAACGATATTTGAATTCGATCATTACCTCGATTAGCAAAATCGGGAATGAACTGAAGATTCTTGCCTCGAGTTCCTATGCCGCGGAACTTCTGCAAAGTAACTATGCCCTCAAATTGAAGAGCTGCCTTACGCTTGCGGGCGACACAGAAGACCTGAAGCTTACTTTCATGGCAGACGAAAGAGTACGCACAAAGGTAGCGGTATCGGAAGTCGCCGTTGAAAACAACAACTCGGTTACACAGAATAAGAGCTTCGTATCCACGATGCCTCTTAAAGACGATTACACTTTCGATGAATTCGTAACCGGTCTATCAAACAGCTGGGCATATGCAGCAGCAAAAGGAGCCGCGAAGGAACCTGGAAAGAAGGGTCTCAATCCTCTATTCATACACGGCGGCACCGGTCTTGGCAAGACCCATCTCATGCAGGCCATCGGTAATGACATCAAAAGTAGAAGTCCATCTTCCTCGGTCTGCTATCTTACTGCAGAAAGGTTTCTGAACGATTACGTAAATCACGTGTCTAACCACATGATGCAACAGTTTCAGGAAAGGTATCGCAGTGTTGATGTGCTTTTGGTGGACGATGTACAGTTTCTTAATCGCGGTAAGGAGTCCCAACAGGAATTTTTCAATACATTCAATTCTCTCCTTGAAAGCGGTAAACAGATTGTAATGACCAGTGATGTAGCTCCTAAGGATCTACCGGGTATAGAAGCCAGGTTGATTTCAAGATTCGAATGGGGTAACGTCCAGGAAATTGAAGCTCCGAGCTATGAGACGAGATTAGCTATTCTCAAGAAGAAAAACGAGTCTCTTGAATATCCAGTCAAGGAGGAAGTTATAAAGTACATTGCCTCTAACATCAAGAGCCATGTAAGAGCAATGGAAGGAGCTCTTGCTAAGATTGAGGTAATGATAAAGTACCATCCTGAAATAGAGATCAATGACGATATTCTCGATTACGCTCTTAAAGATTTCATCGAGAAAGAGAAAACTCGTAAAAAGGTTAGCATCCAGGAGATTCAGCTTACTGTAGCAAAGAAGTTTTCAATTTCCCTTTCTCAAATACTTTCAAAGGAAAAAACAGCCAACTTGGTAACTCCACGGCAGCTTGCGATGTACATAGCGAGAAAATTCACTTCAAAGAGTCTTCCAGATATCGCCGGTGAATTTGACAAGACCCATGCTACGATCGTTCATGGAGTAAAAACAATAACCAAGAGACTTGATGTAGAAAACGACCTGAGGGATATTCTCGACAACATCATCTCAGAACTTGGTCTTTCAATGGATGATAAACTCAGTTGATAACTCTGTAAGTAGTATTGTCATTTACCTACAGCTGTCAACCAAAGGCATGAGCAATTAAATCATATCAACCATATCTCTTCAAAGAATAAACATGGTAGAGACGAGAACAACCCTGAAAAACAAGGATGAAAAAGAGTTGTCTACATTATCAACACTACTACTATTTCAAATAGGATACTTCCATATATAATAACAATATGATACAATAGGCGACTGCTTGTCATAAAAGGAGATAGCATGAAATTCAAGATCATACGCACGAAGTTTTTAGAAGGACTTAAATCTGTACAAAACATAGTGGCAGGAAAGGGCTCGGTTCCTGTCCTTCAGAACGTGTTGCTTGAGGCAAAGAACGGTGCGCTGAAGATGGTTACCACCGATCTTGACATATCAATCATGGTAAACCTTGATTGCGATGTTATTGAAAGCGGTGAGACGACGCTTCCGGTAAAAATTCTTTTCAATGCCATTACCAAGGTTTGTGATGGTGAGGTAGAGGTTGATGTTGATTCGAGAGAGAGGGCTTCAATTACTGCAGGAAAGGCAAAGTATAAAATTGCCGGGCTTCCAGCGTCCGAATTTCCAAAGCTACCCACTGATGAAGATGCATTCGGTTATAAGGTTGCTCAGGCGAGTTTCAAGGAAATGCTGAGGAAGGTTTCATACGCTGCAAGTCAAGATGATACGCGTAGGACATTGAAAGGTGTATTGGTGAGTTTGAAGGACTCAAAGATCACCATGGTTGCAACCGATGGTCGTCGTCTGGCAATGGTTGAAAACGAACTTGAATTTCCTAAACAGGAAGAGCGTGACATTGTTCTGCCTTCTAAGGCCGTAGGAGAGCTTCAACGCTCTTTGAATGGAGATAATGATCTAACGCTTACAGTTCAGAAGTCTCAGATTTGCTTCAAACTTGATAACATCATTATCTATTCCAAGTTGATAGAAGATGTATATCCAAATTACAAGCAGGTCATACCCAAGGAAATACAGCAGAACATAGCCGTTGATCGTCAATTGCTTCTCGATGCTCTGGAAAGGGCAAGCGTAATGACGATGGATGAAGCGCATTCTACTAAGTTATCCTTTGACAATGGAATTCTCACCGTTGCTTCTGCTGCTTCGGACATTGGAGAAGCAAAAGATGAAGTACCGATCAAATACGCTGGTGAAAAAATTGAAATCATCTTCAATCCGAGTTATGTGATGGATGCCTTAAGGGCTATTGACGATGATGAGGTTACTATAAATCTCAATGACGGTCATTCACCTGCTGTCATTCGTTGCTCCATTCCGTTCCTTTATGTGTTGATGCCGCTTCGCATTTCATGAAGTTCTGGACCGATAAGAATTATCCGATAATAATTTCCTGCGCGAAGGAACTTTCGCGTTGGACGGAGGTTGAAGTGATCGATATGGGTTATCATCCCATTGAGGTTACTGAAAATACCGTGGTTATAAAGGGAGACATGCGCGATGTTATGAAGCTCAATTTAAAGCTTCGCACCGCGCACCGTGTACTTGTTCCTTTGCTTCGAACGGTATGTCATGATATCAAAGATCTTTATCAGGCAGCTTATTCCATCGATTGGGAAAATCTTCTCGAGGCCGATGGATATTTCTCGGTATCTTCCGTAGTTCATAACTTCACCATCAAAGATACACGAATTCCATCGCTGTATACGAAAGATGCGATTGCCGATCGCATGCGGGATAAGTGCTCGAGGCGTCCGGATTCCGGAGGGGAGAACATTGGTGCTGCGATTTTCGTCTATTGGGAAAAAGACGAGGCAATAATTTATCTGGATACATCGGGTGAGCCGCTTTCTAAACGCGGATACCGTAAGATTCCAGGCTCTGCTCCGATGCAGGAGACATTAGCCGCTGCTTGTCTGATGGCAATGAAATGGGATCGGAAAAGTCCATTTCTCTTTCCTATGTGCGGTAGCGGAACACCGGCAATCGAAGCGGTGATGATGGCTATGAATCGTGTGCCGGGGGCTCTTAAGGGGCACTTTGCTTTTCAATCGATAAAGGGTTATCAGCGGATCATTCAAGGAGAAAAAGCTCTGAGAATAGCACCTCGTCAACATGCTGGCGCGACTCCTGAACAGATTTGGAAGGAAATAATACTTGAGGCAAAGGAAGCAGAAGATGTAACTTGCCTTCCTAAAATAATTGCTACCGATATTTCGCCTGAAGCGGTTGAGAACGCCCATACCAATGCGATTGCCGCCGGGGTTGCGTCTTATATTGATTTCAAGGCCTGTGATTTTGCAGATACGCCGATCCCGGAAGAGAAAGGGAGCATATTCTTCAATCCTGAATACGGCATTCGTCTTGGAGATCCGAAGGAGCTTGCTCCAATCTATGAACGCATCGGTATTTTTATGAATGAGAAGTGCCGCGGTTGGACGGGTGGACTCATCACGGGTAATCCTGAACTTTCTAAACTTGTTAACTTGTACTATAAAACTCGCGTACCTTTCTTCAACGGTCCGATTGACTGTAGATTGTTCATCTACGAGGGGTGCGAGATCAAAGGACAGAATATAGAATGAACTACGAAGAATTCATCCGTCCCGTCGGGACGCCTGAAGCCGTTTCAAATCTCGAGGAAAATCCGATACCTGAAGAAACGGTCGAGGCTGATTCGGTTGAGCAAAGCGTCGAGCTTGATGTTCAGAAAGCGGTTGTTGAATCGTTGGCAGCGGAAAAGATCGAACAAGACGAACGTATCGTCAAGTTGAATGACGAGATAAACAAGCTCAAGTCGAAGATATCTGATCTAACTGCCAAGCTTGCAGAGAAGACAGAAGAACTGACGAAGATCGGTGATGTCATTTCAAAAGTCGGTGAGGTTGAACCACCTGCAAATACTGTAGCATTGCTTGAGCGTAACGTTGAGCTTTCAGATAAATTTGAGGGCGAGACCCGCGATCACGTTCTTGAGGCAATAAAGATGGCGTACGATGCTGCTGAAGCCGATGGACGAGTGCGTAGCGCCAAGATTCTCGAGTCTGTGATGCTTGCAAATACGCCGTCCGGCAATCTTGTAAACAAACGATCGGAACTTGAACAGCTTTTCCGTGATAATTGCAATATTGTTTCAGGTGCGGTTATCGAGGAACTGAACAAGGCTGGTATTCCGTATAAAAACGGCGAAGAATACCTCCTTCCGTCAGAAATCATCAAAAGGAATTATTGATATTATCAACTGTATAAACATACTTATAAACAGGTGTTGATAATTTTGTTGATAATGTTGATAATATAAAGTCATGATAAATTTGAGAAAAGAGAAATGCTTGGAGATCAAGCTCGCGCGGCGGGAAGCAGGACTATCTCAAAGTGAGGTTGCTGCGGAGGTCGGATGCAAGCAGTCCGCGCTTTCAATGTTTGAGGCCGGAGACCCGACGAAACTCAATGACGAGGTGGTGGAGAAGCTTGCACGCAAGTTTAATATTTCACTTGAGGATCCTTCACCGGTAAAAACTGAGAATCTCAGCAAAGAGGTAGTCATTACCGGAGAAAAGGGGTTTTGTCCAAATCCGGATTGTCCGAGCAACAGACGTTATCAGGTAGGCGGACAGCTCTTTCTTGAGCCGGACCGTTCCGTTGCGGATCCAGTCGGCGGTAAATTCTGCGTGAAATGCGGCGAGGTTCTTGAAAAGCGCTGTCCGAATTGCGGCGCACCCCTTCATGACGGTGCGGTATGTTCTTTCTGTGGAAAGTCGTACGTTGCGGTGTAGCGCTTGTCAGCGTAAAAGGTAATATGATATAATTCACGCGCAATTTTTCAAGGAGAAAAACGAGATGTCCTGGTATAAAGCAGAAGCGCGGAAAATTGAGATTCCGCCGGCCAAGGCACTCTGGGCGATCTGTCCAAAGTGTGCAAGCCATTTTGACAAGGCGGAATGGAAGAAGAACGGCTCTATTTGTCCCAAGTGCAATTATCACGGACGCCTCTTAGCGCGTGAGCGCATTTCGCAGATTGCGGACGAGGGAAGTTTCGTCGAGGAGTTTCGCGAGGTCACTTATTCCGATCATCTTGAGTTCCATGATGCGACCGGTTCCTACAAGGAGAAGGTCGAGGCGACGATTGCCAAGAGTGGCGAGACCGAGTCGGTGGTGATGGGCAGTTGCACGATTGGTGGCAAGAAGGCGATGCTCGGAGTCATGGACTTTTCCTTTATGGGAGGTTCGCTCGGCACCGGCACGGGCGAGCGCATCGCCCGCGCCTGCGAGAAGGCGATTGCCGAACGACGTGCGCTCGTTCTCTTTTCCGCGTCCGGCGGCGCCCGCATGCACGAGGGAATTCTCTCGCTCATGCAGATGGCGAAGACGTCCGCGGCGATCGCGAAATTGAAGGAGGCGGGTCTCGCCTATATTTCGGTATTGACCGATCCGACGACCGGTGGAGTGTCCGCGTCTTATGCGATGCTCGGCGACATTAACATTACCGAACCGCGCGCGCTGATCGGCTTTGCCGGACGGCGTGTGATCGAGAATACGATTCATCAGAAACTGCCGGACGATTTCCAAAGTGCCGAATACCTTGAGAAGCACGGCTTCATTGACCGCATAGTCGAGCGCAAGGAACTCAAGGGCTTTATTGCGAAGATGCTCCGTTACATGTCAGCGGACTAAGAGCAAGACAAGAGGTTTCCGAAAGCTATGAAGGCGATAGATAAAGTTAAGATTGCTCGGGACCCGAAGCGTCCCCACCTCGGTGATTTCATTTCGTTGATCTGCAACGACTTCGAAGAACTGCACGGTGACCGTCTCGTAAACGATGACCGCGGACTTATCGGCGGTTTTGCGACGATCGATCAGCACAAGGTGTTGATTCTCGGACACAACAAGGGCGCTACGGTCGAAGAGAACATGGCCTCGAATTTCGGTATGGCGAATCCCGACGGCTACCGCA
>DCIL01000088.1:14068-30403 GCA_002315875.1 Verrucomicrobia bacterium UBA1727
GCAAGGCGATGCGCCTGGCGAAGCTTGCCGAGAAGTTCCACCTGCCGGTCGTGACTTTCGTCGATACGCCCGGCGCCTATCCGGGACGCGAGGCCGAGGAGCGCGGGCAGGCGGAGGCGATTGCGAAATCACTCGAGTTCTTCTCCCGTCTTAGAACTCCGGTCGTGGTGGTAATAACCGGCGAAGGCGGTAGCGGCGGCGCGCTTGCGATTGCCGTCGGCGATCGCATCCTCATGCTCGAGAACGCCGTCTATTCGGTGATTTCTCCCGAAGGTTGCGCGGGAATATTGTGGAGGGACGGCAAGCGTGCGCCGGAAGCGGCGGAGGCGCTGAAGATCACCGCGAAGGATCTCAAGAAGCTTGGAGCGATCGATGAGATTGTCCGTGAGCCGAAGGGTGGTGCGCAAACCGACCACAAGGCGACGGCGCTCGAGGTGAAGAAGGCGATTCTTGCCGCGCTTAAGAAGATGGGCGCGATGGATTTTGACGAACTGATCGAAGCGCGTTACCAGAAGTTCCGCGCGATGGGAAATTTCTTCAAATAAAAGACAAAAGGAGCCGCAATGAATTCCGTCCTGGGTATGACACTCTTTGCGCTCGGCGGACTTGCCGGCGCCACCTTCATTCTTCCGTCGCGCGGTATCAAGGGGTGGGCCTATGAAACCTGGTGGATGTTCTACAGCGTCTTCGGATTGCTCGTAGCTCCTCCGATCATTGCGGCTTGCACGGTTCCTAATTTTTTCAGTGTAATCTTTGCAGCCAAGCCATCCACGATAGTCGCCTGCATGGGCTTCGGCATTCTCTGGGGCATCGGCGGACTTACCTGGGGGCTGATGATCCGTTACCTCGGCATCGGACTGGGGCTTGCGATGGGTTGTGGACTTTGTGCCGCGACGGGCACGCTCATACCGCCGATCGTGCAGGGTCATGCGGCGGATCTCGTCAAGGATGCCGCGGCGATTCAGGTTCTCTGCGGTGTCATCGGCTCGCTCGTCGGAATTGTCTTTGTCGGACTCGCCGGCAAGATCAAGGAAGGTGAGCTTCCGGAAGAGGAAAAGAAGAAAGCGGTCGCCGATTTTGACTTCAAGAAGGGAATGCTCGTAGCTCTCGTTTCGGGCATCTGCTCTGCGGGCATGAATTTCGGTCTGCAGTCCGGCGGTGAAATCGAGAAGGCCGCGGTCGCGGCCGGAGCGAAGGCAATCTGGGGTGGAATGCCGGTACTGGTGGTTGTACTCTGGGGTGGCTTCCTCGTGCAGGCGGCTTGGTGCCTCCAGCAGCACTCGAAGAACGCGACCTTCGGCGATTACACTCGCTTCTCGCCGCGCAATGCGATACTCGGCGCTTCGGTGGGACTCATCTGGGTGATGCAGTTCGTCTGCCAAAAGACGGGCGAGCCGTTAGTCGGAGCCGATCTCAAGTACATTTCCTGGGCGGTGCTTATGGCTTCGACGATTCTCTTCTCGACGATTGTCGCGATCATGACCGGCGAGTGGAAGGGCACGAGCGCGAAGACGCGCGGATGTCTTACGCTCGGCCTTGCGGTGCTGATCGTTTCGTTCCTCGTAATGTCCTTTGGATCTCGATAACCGATGACGGCTGCTTCGATAATTGCAACCGTACTGGGAATTTCGGTACTGCCTGCCGACCGGCTGGTGATGGCCGATCGGCTTTTCAACCGCGGCGAATATGCGGCGGCCGCGAAGGAGTATGCCGTACTCAAGGCCGGTGAAGGAGTGGCCGAGGATGCTCTCCTCTACCGCCAAGCCGAATGCGCGCGTCAGCTTAAGGATCAGAAAACTGCCGCGCAGCTCTACCGCAAATTGCAGACGGGTTTTCCCGAATCGCAATACGCCCAACGTTCTCGGCTTTTCGCCGCGCTCGCGGAGACGGGCGAGGCGCGAGTAAAGATTCTTCGGGCGCTCGACAGCGATCGTTCGGACACTTCGACGCGTGCCGCCGCGCTCTATCATCTCGGAGTGGAGACGAACGATCCCAAGGCCTTTGAAAAATCGCTCAAGGTGGAACCGAAAGGCAAATATGCCGACTATGCGACGCTTCGGCTCGGTATGCTGCTCGAGGCATCGGATGATCAGAAGATTCGACGCAAGGGAGTGGAATTTCTTTCGTCCTTAGCGTTCGGTGGCGGACCTCTTGCTGAGGAGGCGTTGTATCTTGCCGCCGCGCAGAGCTATCGGGCGAAGCGTTACGGCGAAGCGGGTTCGCTTTTCCGCAGATATCTCAAGATGTTCGCCAAGGGTAAGCATGCGGACGAAGTGAAGACGATGTCCGTCTGGTGCGATTATCTTTCGGGACATTACGCCGAGGCAGCGCTCGCCTGCGGTGACGGTCTTACTGATGACTTCGCCTTCGTGCTCGCCTCGTGCGCGTATGCGATGGGCGACCGGCTCCGCGCGATCGATCTCTATCGCCGGTATCTCGAAGATTTTCCGCAAGGACGCTATCGCAAGGATGCCGAGCTGCCGCTATCGCGGGCTGAGTTCGATCAAGCGCGAAAAGCGAAGGACGCGGTGAAAATTTTGGCCGCGGCGAAACGCGCCGCCGGAATTTCGTCCGATCCGTCGGACCGCCTCCGTCTCGCGTGGGCCTATGAGAATGCAGGCGAGGTCGATGCCGCCGAAGCTGAATATCTTGCAGTGGCGAAGAAGTTCCCTGGCACCGAGTTTGCCGCGGAGGCGCTTTACCAGAAGGCGATGACCGATATTCGCCGCGAGAAGTGGTCCGCCGCCGAGCTCGCGCTATCAGAAGCAATCTCTTCTGGAAAACTTTCGAATCGTCGCGGTGAACCGAATTACTGGCGTGGAATCGCGGCGATGCGGTGCGGACACGAGGCCGAGGCCATCAAGCTTTTTCAGTCCGCCATGGCCGCGGGGATTGACCTCGACCAGTCCCGCGAGGCGCGGCTTGCGATTGCCGACTCGAAATTCAAGGGCGGTGAGAAGGACGCCGCGCGGACGGAATACGCAAAATTGGTAGCCGAGGGAGCATGCGAGCGCATGAACGCCTCGCGCATCTACGAGGTGGCGAGATTGTTCGAGGGCAAGGAAGAGTGTGCGATCTGTGCCCGCGCTCTCATTGCCGGCGCATCGCCCGAATGGCGGCAGACCGGTTATCGCCTGCTTGGAGAATACGAGGAGTCGCGCAAGTCCTTTACACTTGCCGCCGAGTCCTACCGCAAGGCGCTCGCCGAGCCGGTGCGGACCGAATCTGCCGCGGTCGCATCCCTGGCTCTCGGTCTGATCGAGATGCGTGCCGGCGAACATGCGTCGGCGGAGAAGACGCTTGAGGAGGCGGTGAAGCTCAATGCGTCCGACATCTCCCGCCGCGGCCGTGCCTATCTCGCGCTCGCGGAGAACGCGCAGGCGGCGGGAGATCGCAAGAAGGCGATTTCCTATGCGACGGTAGTAACTTCGCTTTTTGATGATGCGACTCTGACTGCCGAGGCGAATAAGATTCTTAAGGCCGTGTCTACCGAGGAGGGTAAGCAATGAAAAGCGACCGCGGCGAAGAGTTCGTATTAATTGCCTTGGTCATATCGGTCATTGTGCATATCATCGCCATGGTGATGATAAAGACCCAGGTCATGACCCACACCACTTCCGCCGCGCGGCACACGAAGGCCGTGCCGATGATGGTGACCGAGTTGACGGAAAGTCCCGATGCCGCGACGATCGCGGAGATGCTTGATCTTGATGCGGTGAAGGACGAGCCCGCGGCAAAACAGGAAGATGCGCTTGCGCGGGTGGCGACTCCAGAGCTGCGAACGGAGGTCGCGGCTGAGGCACCCAAGGTGAACATGCCGGAATTGCCGGGCGTGGACACCCCGCCGGCTCCGGTTTTCGACGCGAAGGCAATCGCGTCTGAAAAGGGCAAGCTCCCGACGATTGCGGCTACTGAAGTCATGACCGTTCCCACATCCGATTTCAAGGTAACGGTCACTGACGGACCTTCGGTGACGGCAGCCCCGGCGATGGCCCCGGTGGTGAAGCCGGCGTTGAATGATACGGCTCTTATTCCGCAGCAGCCGCAGGCGATGGTGGTAGAGAAAGCGCCGGAGTTCAAGCCGACGGATTCCGTCTTCGAGGAGGTGAACGAGAAGGCGGTTGAGGAAGAGAAGACCGCGGTGCGCAATCTCGTCAATCAGGACCAGGTGCGCGAGTTGGAGAAGTTTGTCAATGTGGTTATGACCGGAACGCGCGTCGGCAAAAATTATTTCTTCAAGGTGATGATGACGCCGCGTATGGATCTCAAGCCGGTACCCAAGGACATCGTACTGCTCATCGATGCTTCGGGTTCGATCGGAAAGGACCGCATGGGGTCGATCCGCAGTGCGGCGAAGAAGATCCTCCGCGATGTCACCAATACCGGCGATCGGTTCAATCTCGTCGCCTTCCGTGATCGCTTCACCTACGCCTTCCGCACCTGGCAAAATTGCTCCGTCGCATCCTTTGACAATGCGGAGAAGTGGCTGAACACGGTCGCGCCGCATGGCCGCACCGATGTTTTCTCGACGATAAGCTCCATCCTGACGCTGCCGCGCAATCCTCGGCGTCCGCTCATCGCCCTCATTGTCACCGACGGCGAGGCCAATGCCGGAGTGAGCGATACCGCGCAGATCATTTCGAGATTTACCGAGCTCAATGACGGACTCGTGAGCATCTACATGTATGGAGTGAAGGGTTCGGCCAATCGCGAGCTCATCGACGTGCTCACCCACGGCAACCGCGGCGAGTCGCTCATCTTTGATGGCTGGCGCTGGAACGCCGGTGATGGCATGGCGAGAATTGCGGAGCGCTTCCGTGAGCCGGTGCTCACCGATCTTCGGGTTATCTTTGCCGCGGATTGCATTGCCGAGACATATCCTCGCCGGCTTAGAAATCTCTATCGCAACGATACGTTGGAATTCTCAGGCAGGGTACCGGTGTCCACGAAGGAAATTGCGTTCTCACTCCGCGGACTCAACGGAGGCAAGGCCTATGAGGGATTCTTCCGACTTCCAATCGCCAATGCCGCGGATGACAAGTCCGCCGCGCTCAGTTTCAGCGAAGAGGCGGCGATTGATCGGAAGCTAAGGTAATATTGTAAAAAAGAAAGGTATTTGAATAATGAATAATCCGCTGGTTGGCATTGTCATGGGATCCGATTCGGACTGGCCGCTCGTCAAGAAGGCCTGCGAGACGCTGGACGGTTTCGGCGTCGCTTACGAAACGCGCGTTATTTCCGCGCATCGTACGCCCGAGATGGCGATTGAATATTCTAAAAGCGCCGAGTCGCGCGGACTCAAGGTCATCATCGCTGCGGCCGGCGGTGCTGCGCACCTCGGCGGCGTTCTCGCTGCGGGAACGGTTCTGCCGGTCATCGGTATTCCGGTTGCGGGTGGAGCGCTCAATGGACTCGATGCGCTTTACGCGACGGTGCAGATGCCGGGCGGAGTGCCGGTTGCGACCGTGGCGCTTGGCAGTGCAGGTCCTGTCAACGCCGCGCTACTCGCCGTGCAGATTCTCGGCACCGCCGATGCTCCACTTCGGGAGAAGTTTCGCGAGCATAAGGAAACGCTGAAGAAGAAGGTGGATGCGGCCAACGATCGCATTCACGCGTAAGATGACAACGCCCGAGATCCTCGCGCCCGCCGGTGACTTCACCTGTCTAAAGGCGGCGCTTGATGCAGGTGCCGATGCCGTGTATTTCGGTCTCGGCACTTTCAATATGCGTGCCCGCAGCGGCGTCAACTTCAAGCTCGAGGATTTGCCGGAGATCGCTCGCCGTTGCGGCGAGGTAAAGCGCTATCTCGCGCTTAATGCCATCGCCTTTGAAGACGAGCTTGAGGGAATCGAGGAGACGATTGTCGCGGCGAAGCCGTATGTGAGCGCATTCATCGTGTCCGATTGGGGGGTTATCTCGCTTTGCAAGAAGCATGGTGTTTCCTTTCACATCTCGACCCAGATGTCCACTTCGAATTCCTCAGCGGTGGAGTTTCTTGCCGCGCAAGGTGCGGAGCGTGTAGTCCTCGCTCGGGAGTGTACGCTTGAAGAGGTGAAGAGGATCATCGCGAGTTCGCGGATCGAGATCGAGTGCTTTGTCCATGGCGCGCAGTGCGTTGCCGAGTCCGGACGTTGCTTCATGAGTCACGATGTCTTCGGCAAGAGCGCCTGTCGCGGCGAATGCAATCAGCCGTGTCGGCGCCAGTATGTCGTTAAGGCGGTAGATTTCTACGAAAATCAGGACGGTAAACCGGTCCATGATGCGAAGGCGGAGTTCGTCGTCGAGCCGCATACGATTCTTTCCGCGCGCGATCTCTGTTCGCTCGGCTTTGTTGATAGATTGATGGAAGCCGGCATCGCCTCCTTCAAGATCGAAGGTCGCGCCCGCAATGCGAATTATGTGAAGACCGTGGTCGGCGCCTATCGCCGCGCTGTCGATGCGGTAGTCGCGGGAAGCTATGATTCGAAGCTTGTCGAAGAACTTACCGCCGAAGTTAAGACGGTCTTTCATCGCGAGTTTGCGGACGGCATGTACTTCGGACGTCCTGGAGTTCACCAGTTCTGTGACAGCGAGGATTCGCTTGCGACGATGGTGAAGCGCCACGTAGGAATCGTCATCGATTATTTCCTCAAGGCGGGTATCGCGCAAGTGAAAATTCAGGATCATCCGATCCGCAAGGGGGACAAGCTTCAGATTCACGGGCCCACGACCGGTGTTGTTGATCTTGAATGTGGTGAACTTCATCGCGATGCGGAGCGTCCCGAAGTCGGTGAGAAGGGTACGTGGGTAACATTTGCCGCGCCACGTTGTCGCGTGGGAGATAAGGTGTTCTTTATGGAGAAAGTAAAATGAGAAAAATGATTATTGGTATATTTTCGCTGTCAGTTTCGCTGACCGCATCTGCCGCGATCCAGCCGGAGAAGATGTCCGTACTGCCGCTTGGACAAGTCAAGGCGGATGGATTCCTTCGGCGGCAGCTTATCAATCAGCGCGATGGCCTTACCGGTCATGCCGAAAGAATCTATCGCGACATCGGCGAGAGCGATTGGCTGACCGGAAAGAAAGTCGGCGGAGAGTTCGGATGGGAGCGTGGTCCTTATTATGCACGTGGTCTTCTCGCCCTCGCATACATTCTCGACGACGCGGAGCTAAAGGCGAAGGCAAAGCGTTGGGTCGAAGCGTACTTCGCCAGTCAACGTGCGGACGGAGATATCGGTCCACGCAACGGAAACTGGTGGGCGAATATGCTGGTCCTTCATTTTATGCGCGATTGGTACGAGGTCACTGGTGATGAGCGCGTGATTCCGTTTCTTGAGAGGTATTTCCGTTTTCAGAAAGCCGCGCTAGTTAAGATTCCGCTGGGCAAGGAGTCGAGATGGGCGGCTTCTCGCGGCGGAGACGAGCTCGGGGTTGCGCTGTGGCTTTACGAGAAGACGAAGAACGCCGAGTGGCTGGAGTTCGCCGAGTTCGTGCGCGGACAGACCTGCGATTGGGCGGAGTGGTATGCTGATCCCAAGAAGACGGACGTCTATTCGTCCGGAGGCAGTTGGCCGTCCTATCAGCTGCATATTGTCAACATCAACCAGGGACTGAAGAGCGCGGCGTATTTCTGGCGACTCACCGGTTCGCAGCTTCACCGCAACGGTTGGAAGAACGCTACCGATCCGAAGGGATGGCTGATGAGCCAGTGCGGACGCGTCGACGGCACGTTTAACGGTACCGAGCCGATTTCCAATCACGAGTCCACGCAGGGAATCGAACTTTGCGCTCAGGCCGAGCGCATCTTGTCCGAACAAATTCTCATGAGTGTTTTCGGCGATGCGGAAATCGGTGATGATATGGAAACCGTCGCCTATAACCTTTTGCCTTCGACTATGCATCCGGAGATCCGCGGCACTCGTTATTACCACATTCTCAATCAGCCGATGTGTGTGGATGACGGACGCATCAACAAGGGCAAGGAGCGCGGTTACAATTTCAATGACAACGGCGCGGCGGAAGCGATGGCGCCGGGACCGGAAGCCGGCTTCGGATGCTGCCGCTCGAATTTTCACATGGCATGGCCGAAGTTCGTGCAATCGATGTGGATGGGGCGCGGTGACGGACTTGCCGCGGTGGCGTATGGTCCGTGTCGTGTAGAGGCGAATGGATTTACCCTTGTCGAGAAGACCTCGTATCCCTTCGCCGATCGCGTCGACATTGTCGTGAAAGCCGCGCCGTCCAATTCTTCGACGCTGTCCTTCCGCGTGCCGAAGTGGACGGAAGGGGCGGACATCCAAGTCAACGGTGTTTCGATCAATGGAACGATTCCAGGGTGTTTCACCGATATCTCGCGGGTATGGAAGAAAGGCGATCGCGTCACGCTCACTTTCCCTGCGAAGACAAGTGTCATCTATGGTGGCAAGCCGAATTACGCGGCGATTCGTCACGGTGTTCTTCTTTATGCCTGGCCGGTGCCGAGCGAATGGAAATACAAGGGCGATAAGAAGTTTCCGAAGTGCGAGATTTATCCGACTGCGCCATGGAATGTCGCGCTTCTCTTGGACGGTAAGAACGATTTGGAGGCGACACCGGTCGTGAATGGATCGCTCGCGGAGAATCCATTTAATCCCTCGACGCCTCCGCTCAAGCTCAAGGTTCGCGCCTTCCGCACGTCCGAAGCCGGCTGGGGCACTCTTGCCGAAGGTTCTGTCGTCAAGGCGAAGGAACCTCCGATGAGTCCGTTTGCTACTTCGACTGATGCCTTCGACCTGGAGCTCGTTCCGCTCTGTTCAACCCAGACCCGCATCACCCTCTTCCCCTGGGCGAAAAACAAGTGATTCAATTGTGCGCCTGCCGTCCGCATATTTGAAAATTGCACTCGCGCTGGCGACGGGCGAATGGCTGGCGACATCCTTCTGTGAACTTTCCGCCTTTTGGCCAGTGGCACTTTTTGCCGCGCTGATGTTTGCGCTTTTCGGCTATGGTTACGGATGGCGTCATTGGTCGGTGCCGGTGGTTTTCTTCTTGGGTCTTGCCCTTGCGTTTGTCGCGGACCGTGAGCGGTTGCAATTTCTCGAACGCACGGAGAACGATCACGGACCGCTCGTTGCCGATTTGAAAGTCGATGGACGCATTACCCGCCGCGGCGATTGGGTATCGTTCGAATCCGAAGTACATGGAGTGCCGCTTCGGGTGGTGATGCAGCAGAATGCGGACGAACCCTTACCGCAGTTGGATGAGATTCGGCATACTGTCGGATGGCTTGAACGGCGATCGGCTTCCGATCGCCGGTCTCGCGCCCTTTGGATCAAAGGACGCGTTGCCAAATGCGAGAGGATCGGAGAAACTGCTTTCGCTCCCGCGGTTCGCTTTCTCTCCCGGATCAGGCAGCGACTTTCGCAGTCGCTGGCCATTGGGGTGGAAGACGAGCATTCGGTCACGCTGTTGAGGGCGATGGTGCTCGGTGAGAGAAGCAGCATGGACTACGAGGATCGCCTTGCCTTTCAGGATGCGGGGACGATGCACGTCTTTGCGATTTCGGGTTTGCACATCGGTGTCATCGCGATTCTTATTGTGGTGGCGTTGTTGCTTGCGGGCACACCGCTGCGCTGGTCGGGACTCGTCATGATGCCGATACTCTGGGCCTATGTGCTGATGATCGGGATGCCGCCGAGCGCTGTCCGCGCCGCGCTGATGGCGTCCCTTTATTTTGCCGCGCCCATCTTCTGGCGACAGAGCGATGCGCTTGTCGCCTGGTCGCAGACGTTCATTCTGGTGCATTTCCTTGATCCGCTTCAGATTGCGAACGTAGGTTCGCTCCTTTCGTTCATGGTGATGTTCTGGCTATTGTATTACGGACGCTGGGTGCGGGCCATCGCCTTGCCGCCTGCAGTTGCGAGTCCCGGCTTCGCCGTTGTCGCCTGGCTTGCGGGAACTCCGATCGCCGCGCGCGTATTCGAGCGCGTCACGCCCGGCGGACTCCTTGCCAACTTCGCAGTGGTGCCGCTGGCCTCGCTCGCCGTGATCTGCGGAGTAATCGGTGCGGTAATCTCTCTACTCTGGCCGTGGTTCGGCGGACACTTCAACAACATCGCGGCACTTGTGGTGAATGCGATGTGTCTCATTTCTCGCGCAGTTGCGAGCTTGCCGTTCTCGAATTTCGCAACCGATCCATGGGATGTCCCGATGTGCATCGGCTGGTATCTTGCGATGACGCTTTTCTTCTGGCTCGTTCTCAAAATTGTCCGCCGGAGAAAAGAAACAATCTGATAATTATGTTATAATGCGCGGCATGGCGATGAGCGTTAGATTCTTGAGCCAGAGTTCGACGGGACTGGTTCGCAAGGATAACCAGGACACAGTGCTGTGTCTTGATGCGTACGGACTCTTTGCCGTAGCCGATGGAATGGGTGGCGGCGAGGCGGGTGCGCTTGCGAGTCAAATGATCTGTGAGGCGCTGCGCGGCAAAGTTGCATCAAGAGATCAGCAAGATCGGAAGAGCGAGATCACCGCGGCGGTTGCGGATGCTAACGAGCTGATATTCAAACATGCGCGCGATCATGGTTTCAAGCAGATGGGGTCAACGGTGGTGCTTCTGGTGTTGGACAAGACCGCCGGGAAAAAGGCGTTGATCGGACATATTGGCGACAGCCGGGTGTATCGTGTGCGCGCAGGCGCGGCAGAATTGTTGACGCGCGACCATTCCTTAGGTTCGGAACTGGAAGCGCGCGTCGGTGGAGCTGCTGGACATAAGCTTGCAATGCGTTCGAGTCCGTTCGCGCATATTCTGACGCGAGCGGTCGGCACTGAAAAGAAGGTTGCAATAGATTGGCGCGAGGTGGAGGTCGCGTCGTCCGACCGATTCGTCGTCTGTTCGGACGGAGTGCATGATGTCATTGAGACGGACAAGCTGGCGGAGCTCGTGAACGGTGGAACACTCGAAGGTGCGTCGCGAAAACTTGAGCGTGAGATAGTCCGTTGCGGCGCTCCTGACAACTATTCCTATATCCTACTCGAAATCGGGAGGTGATCATGGGTGAGACCTTATCAGACTTCTTCCAACCAGGCGAGCATTTTCACGGGTATGTGATTGAAAGAGGTCTTGGGCGCGGTGCCGCCGGCGCGGTGTATCTCGTCCGTCATGAAGTACTCGATACGCTTTACGCCTTGAAGGTTCTCTCTCCCGATGTGGCCGATGCCGACGTAACTTTCGTAAAGCGTTTTCTTCGCGAGGCGCGGCTGGCGACGCGAATCCGACATCCGAATCTGGTGACGGTGCATGACTGCGGACATGATAGCGAGAAGAACCTTTACTATCTGGTGATGGACTATGTGCCTGGCGGTTCGTTGCGTGATGAGATCGCGATTGGCGGTAAGTTTACGGTCGAACATGCGGCGGAGGTCGTGATGCAGGTGGCGTCGGCGCTGGATGCCGCTCAGGCCTATCAGGTGGTTCATCGCGATATCAAGCCCGAGAACATAATGATTCAGCCGGACGGACGGGTTAAGCTTGTCGATCTGGGAATTGCCAAGGCGCAGAATCTCGGAGATTCACTTCGCACGAATACGGACAATGTTTTCGGAACTCCTTCCTACGTTTCTCCAGAGCAGGCGCAATGCTCGGCCGATGTCGATGTTCGTGCGGACATCTATTCGCTCGGAATCGTGTTCTTCGAGATGCTGGCTGGAAGGTGTCCCTACGATGAACGCAACCCCGCGCAATTGCTGGCGAAAATTCTTTCAGATGATCCGATCCCCGACGTGCGTGACATATGTTCTGGAATCCCTGCGGAAGTGGCTGTACTTGTTCGGCGTATGACGATGAAGGACCGCGATCGTCGCATATCGTCGTTTGCCGCGGTCATCAAAGAACTCAATCGGCTGGGGCTCGGTCAGTCGTACACGGCGCCGAGCGCGTCCGAAATCATTGCGAAGCGCGAAGTTGGTATGAAGACGCTTCTCAGTGGATTGAATGCGCCTTCCCATGGTACGGCTGATTACGATCCCGCGGCAGATGACGATGCCGAGGTCAGGCAGTTCGTTCAAACTCGCAACAAAATGCAGCATACGAAGAAGGTAGTGCGAATTGCGGTTGTGGTTGTTGTACTTGCAGTCATCGTGTCTTTAGCGGTAGTCGCGCTTTGCTCGTAAAGTCTTTATGATTCAGTCCGGTGACAGATTCGGTAACTACACGGTCGTGCGGCGCTTGGGTAAGGGCGGCATGGGGGCTGTGTATCTTCTCGAGGCGGCCGATACCATTCAAATTTTCGTAAAGGCGGAAAGGCAGATGTATGATCAGTCGAGCATCGTGTTGGCGACGCATCAGGGTTTTGACATGTCACCGGCCGTGATGCCGATTATGAAGTTGCGCGGTTGTTCGTATTTTGATGCTTTGGATATCGTCTGCCAGTCGGTGGACTTCACCTTCACCGTTGACAAACGGGTGACCATCAAGACGAAAACCCTTGCGGATGAGCAGCGTAAGAACGAAGAGGCGAGGAGAGCGAACGCGCCTTTGTTCTCTGATGATGAAATTGACGGGCTGCGTCGGATGCCACCCAACCTTGCCGTACAAAAGGGTGAATTTACAAAACAGGCACTTGATGCCGATTATGTAAATATGGTATACTTTGTCGCAGGATGATAAGAAGAGATATAACTGAGGTTTTCAAGAAGGCCGTGAAGACGCATCCTGTGGTTACGGTTTTTGGTCCTAGACAAAGCGGGAAGACCACGTTGGTCAGGCACGTATTGCCGCGTTATGGCTATGTCAATCTTGAGAACCCCAGGGAACGCAAGCTGGCGAACGAGGATCCGGAGGCGTTCTTCAGCGAACACCCGTCCCCGCTGATTATCGACGAGGTGCAGCGGGTGCCGGAACTGCTGAGCTGGATACAGGTTCGCGTGGATGAATCGGGGAAGATGGGCGAATATGTGCTGACCGGTTCCCATCAGCCTCAGCTGAAGGAGAAGGTGACGCAGTCCCTGGCTGGGCGTACGGCGCTGATAACGCTCCTGCCGTTTTCGCTGTCCGAGCTGAAATCCGCTGGCTATGAGCTTTCGCGGGACGAGGCGATCTACCGCGGGTTTTTGCCTCGAATCTATTCCGACGGACTGGATCCAACGACTGCCAATGAGGAATATTACCGCACATACGTTGAGCGTGACGTGCGACAGCTGGTCCAGGTGGAGAACCAGGAGGCCTTCGAGACTTTCGTGCGGCTGTTGGCCGGCAGAGTAGGGCAGGTTGTGAATTTCCAGTCGCTTTCGAGAGATGTCGGCGTTGACGCAAAGACGCTCAAGCGGTGGATGTCGGTGTTGGAGGCGAGCTATGTCGTCATGCACCTGCATCCGTACTACCGAAATTTCGGCAAGCGGCTGGTGAAATCGCCCAAGGTCTATTTCACTGATGTCGGTTTAGCCGCATATCTGCTGGGCATCGGCAGTGCTGCACAGGTTGCCAGAGATCCGTTACTGGGCGGGCTTTTCGAAAACCTGGTCGTGCTGGACCTAATGAAGGCCAAGTTCAATTTCCAGCTGCGCCAGGACTTCTATTACATCCGCGACAACAGCGGCATTGAGGTCGATCTCGTTGTGGAAGAGAACCGGAAGCTCAAGCTCATGGAGATCAAGGCGGCGATGACGCCTGCGGATTCTTCCGGTGTGAACATGGGCAGGCTCCGAAAGTGCACGGAAGACGTCATATCCAGCAACGTGATTTACGCAGGCGACCCCTGGCCGCTCAAGGGCGGCGGAAGGTTCGTGAATTTCAAGAAGGCATCGGATTGTCTGAGGAAATGATCAACACCGGTGACAGATTCGGTAACTACACGGTCGTGCGGCTCCTCAGATTAATTTCGTTATCCAATCAGTACATGGATTGAGCTGAAATGAGTTATGAAAGTTGTCATTGCAATAGATTCGTTCAAGGGATCGCTTTCGTCCATTGAGGCGGGTCGTGCCGCGAAACGAGGAATTCATCGAGCCATTCCCGCCGCGGAATGCAGTGTGAGACCTTTGGCGGACGGCGGCGAGGGAACGGTCGCGGCGCTCGTCGAGGGCTTTGGTGGCGAGCTGAGGTCCGTCGAGGTCATGGGTCCGGCCGGTAAGCCGGTCACGGCGCGATATGGGCTTCTCCCCGGACATATTGCCGTCCTTGAGATGGCGGAGGCGGCGGGCATAACGCTGGTCTCTGGCGATGAGAAGAATCCGCTTTACACTACTACCTTTGGCGTCGGGAAAATGATACTCGATGCGGTGAGGAACGGCGCGCGTGAGCTGATCGTCGGTATCGGTGGTAGTGCTACGAATGATGGCGGAGCTGGGATGTTGCAAGCGCTCGGATGGCGACTTCTCGACGTCGATGGCAATGACCTGCCTCGCGGCGGCGCGGCCCTTGCCAGATTGGCTAAGATCGTTCCGCCCGATTCTGGCCTTCTGCCGCCGGACGTCCGCTTTCGCATTGCTTGCGATGTGACCAATCCGCTGTGCGGACCAACGGGGGCGAGCGCGGTGTTTGGTCCGCAGAAGGGGGCTTCGCCCGAGATGGTGAGCGAACTCGATGCGGCCTTATCGAATTTTGCCGCCATCACCTCTCAACTCACTCAATCCTTTCACACGTTTCCCGGTGCCGGTGCGGCCGGCGGACTCGGTTTTGCTTTTAAGTCCTTTCTGAAGGCCGAACTTGTGCCTGGCGTTGATCTCATTTTGCAGGCGATCGGACTTGAAGATAGCGTGCGCGACGCTGACATTGTGGTGACGGGTGAGGGACGACTTGACGGCCAGACGGTAATGGGCAAGGCGCCGATTGGAGTTGCGCGTCTTGCGAAAAAGTACGGCAAACGGGTCATCGGTTTTTGCGGCTGTGTTGGCGAAGGTGTTGAAGCCGTGAACGATGCTGGCATCGATGCTTACTTTCCGATCTTGCGCGCCGTCACCTCTCTTGATGACGCACTTGATGTAAGAAACGCCGCGGAAAATCTTGCTGCTGCGGCAGAACAGGCCTTCCGCCTCCTCACCTAATCTCCATCCTCTACCCTCTATCCTCTACCCTCTACCCTCTATCCTCTACCCTCTATCCTCTACCCTCTATGTTCTCCACCTACGGCGCCCTAATCGGTCTTGCGATTGCAATTTTTCTCATCGTGCGCAAGGTAACTCCTGCCTATGCGCTTGTCTTCGGGGCGCTCGCTGGCGGACTTATCGGCGGTGGTGGACTGGTTGGAACGGTGGAGGCGATGATCGGCGGCACGAAGACGATGATGCCGAGCGTGCTGCGCATCCTGGCTTCGGGTGTGTTGGTTGGTGCGCTGGTGAAGACGGGCAGCGCGGCGAAGATTGCCGAGGCGATTGTATCGGGACTCGGTACGCGTTTTGCGCTGGGAGCGGTGGCGTTGGCGACGATGATTGTCTGTGCAGTAGGCGTCTTCATTGATATCTCCGTTATTACGGTCGCCCCTGTGGCCCTGGCGGTTGGACGCAAGGCGAACATCCCAGTACCTGCTCTTCTACTGGCGATGATCGGTGGTGGCAAGGCAGGCAACATCGTTTCGCCTAACCCGAATACAATTGCCGCGGCCGATGCCTTTAAGGTTGATCTGACGTCCCTGATGTTCGCCAATGCCATTCCGGCTGTATGCGCGCTGGTCGTGACCATGCTGCTCTCGATGTGGATGGCGCGGCGACTTTCAGGGAAGGGAGTTCCGGCGGGCGTGGAAGTCGAGGTGCCGGTTGCGCTGCCGAAATTGGGACAGGCCGTGGCGGGACCGCTTGCCGTCGTTTTGCTGTTGGCGCTGCGCCCAATTTGCGGAGTTACCGTTGATCCGCTGATTGCGCTTCCTTTCGGCGGCATTGTGTCCGTACTCGTCTGCGGCAAGGGACGCGACACTGTCGCCTTTGCGGAATTCGGACTGAGCAAGGTGACGTGCGTAGCCATTCTCTTGATTGGAACCGGAACGATTGCCGGCATAGTGAAAGGGTCTGCGCTGAATGCGGATATGATCTCGCTTTTGCAGGCGCTTCACCTGCCGACGGTGGCGCTGGCCCCGGCTTCGGGCGTCCTGATGGCGGCGGCCACTGCGTCCACGACTGCAGGCGCGACCATCGCCAGTCAGACCTTCTCGGGTGCGCTGTTGGCAGCAGGGATTCCTGCGCTTGCTTCGGCGGCGATGATACACGCCGGTGCGACGGTGGCAGATTCTCTGCCGCACGGAAGTTTCTTTCATGCGACCGGCGGCTCGGTCTTCATGTCCGTTCGCGAACGTCTCGGACTGATACCATACGAAATCGCAGTCGGCCTAACCTCGACCATCGTGGCGGTTGTGATGTAGAAAAGCAGGCGTGTCGCATTTGAAA
>DCIL01000002.1:0-19304 GCA_002315875.1 Verrucomicrobia bacterium UBA1727
CGCCGCCAATCGCGAAAACGCCCCCAAACGGGCAGAATCGGCCTCTCAGGCCGTCAAACGCATAGTCTTATGCGTTGGGAAAGTTGTATTTAATTTTCCTGCCAATTACGGCTGGTGTTTCAATGGAAGTGTGAGTTGTTATCCTGCTGGTAATACCGATAGCGTTAGACAGATCAAGTTCAACGGTCCGGTTTCCGGCAATGGAACCATCACCGTGGGCGACAATGGATGCTTCGTTTTCTTAAATGACAACAATACCTTTACTGGCACATTTACCTCGTGGGGTGTATCGCGGGAGATGCATGTAATCATCGGCAATAATTCCAACTTCAGTTTCGGTGACGTTACTTTTCAAATGGACACCCGTCAAGGACTGCATTTCAGGCCCAAGGCGTCTGGTTCGGTGCTCAACTTGAATTGTCCAAGTTCGCCGAAGGTTTCAATCGAAGGTACGGGCTCAATGCAGCTGAACTTGAAGAGCAATGTCGTGATCTCAAATAACGCGGTGAATCTACTTCCGCTCAATATCGCCGCGGGCAAGACCTACACGTTCAACGATCAGGGCGGGTATACGGCCAAGATCACCGGCACCGGAGATATCAAGCTTGCGGAAGGTGCGGTGTGGCCGACGCTTGACCTTCGCGGCTTTGGCTCTTCTATGTTCCGAATCATGACTAACGCTTTTGATGGGGTGGTAGTCACTTGTCCGACGAATGTCAGCGTGAAGATGGGTGGTTTCATGGGGCCGTGCGATCCGAACTGGACGTTTAACAGCCCTAATACTTCTTGTGCTGGCCATACGGTGCATTGTTTCCGTACAAACTATTCGGGGCGCACTGCCTTCGTGCTGGATGATGGTTGTCATTGGGACACTTATGCCAGTGCGCAGGGTGGCATTATAAATAACCAGAAGTTAGATATGTCCAAGGCGTTCAGCATTGATCTCGATTTCTATGTAGAATCAACTGGCGGATCTAAGGGCGACTTGATTTGCATCGCCTTGCAGGATAAGATGACGTCTGCCAATGGATATATCAATGGGAACGACGATAACGGATGGTGTACGATTGATGGCTCAGTGGGATTGACGGCTTGGCCGTCGAAAAAGAAGTTCATCCTCTGCTACAACAAGGCGCGGGTGAAGGTTGATGATAAGGATGTGGTGCTTTCCAATCCTTTCGGCAAAACGAACTACCTCTTTGATAACTATACGCAAGCCAAGCCGCTTCATGTCAACGTCAAGTGGGATCTGACGGATCTCGTCTATACCTTGACTTGGGACGGCAAGACCGAAACGGTGACCTATCCGTCCGCCGATCTTGTGACTAAGTTTCCGAGTGGCGCATACGTCACGTTCTTGTCGACTGCCGGCGGCTGGTATTGCCGGAAGATTATCGATGGACTTAACATCTCGTCCGCCGCGAATCCGCTTTTGTCGGCTCCGGGAACGGGTATGACGCTCAAGATCGATTCGACGGACGCCGTGTTTGCCGAGGACGGCACCAACACCTTTGCAGGCTCGCTCACCTTCAAGGGCACGAATACGGTGAGCGCGTCGAAGAAGGCGATCTTCACTAACAGCGACTGGGCGTTCGATTGTAGCGAAGGCATGTCGACGGTCAAGTTCGGCAGCGGTGTGACGTTGCCGAGTTCGATCGAGGTCGAGGTCAGTGGCGATGATTTCAAGGGATGGCAGACGCTGATAGATTACAGCGCCGCGGAGAACACTCCCGAGATCGAACTTACGCCGGCGAGCATCAAATGCCGCACAACCGCAGATCGCAAGTTCCAGATTTACGGTAAGGTCGGCAGTGTGATTTTGGTAAGGTGAAAGAGGAGGTTAGGATGAAATCATATCTCTTTACTGCTGTAGCTGTCGCCGCGGCAGTTGCGTTCGGTTATGAGAATCCGCTGACGATCATCGATGCTGCGGTCACCTCGCTTACGGACGAGCAAAAGTCCGACCTCAACAACAATACCTACGATGCGCTGATCTTCAATAACGGAAAGACGGTTGAGGTTACTGGCATCGGTTCGTTCAATGGCGATATCGTCATCAAGAGCGGCTCGGTGATGAAGGGCTCGGGCACGGCCTGCGTCGGCACTTCAACGGGTAAGACGATCGTCGAGGATGGCGGCTCCTTCTTCTACTACCGCACTGCGAAATCAGATTTGCCGGCCTCGCCCAACAACGAGAAGTACGAAATCGCCGGCAATGGCTGTGGAGATTACGGCGCGTTGTATTTTTCGTATTACACGACTGAGCAGTCGGATCAAAATAATGCAGTGTTTGCAGATGTTACCTTGACCGCGCCGGCTAAGGTTTCGGCTCCCAATACCAATGGGTCGGGACGATTCCACGTCCTTGGCAAGCTGAATCAGAACGGACATAAGCTCACCTGCGCCTGCGGAGAGCCGTCCTTCAATCCGTCCACTTGGACGAATCCCGGCGTAGTCGAGACGACTTGCGGATATTTTCATACCGGTGCGATTTGGAATTCGGTCCGCACCGATGATTGCAAACTCATCTGGAACGGCGGCAACTGGTCCGTTTACGGCGCCGCCGCCTTGGAGTGGCCGGTGGAGATGAAAAAGTCCGGCACGCTTTCCATCGGCAGGGACGCGCCGACTTCACCATCGTCAACGGTCAACAACTTCAAGGGACTCTTCACGCTCGATAGCGGGGTGACGCTGACGATTGGGGACTGGTCGGGCGGTGCCGGGCGTGTGTATTTCTCGGGCGGACTGGCTGGATCCGGAAAGATCACCGGCGGCTTTGATGGTGCAGACATGTGCCGTATCGGCGACGTAAAGGATTCAATCACCGTCGCGAACGGAAAAACCGGCGGCATGAGGGTTTATGGCAAGATCACGGACACCGCTAAGATCACCGCTGCTGACGGCACGATCTACGTCGACGGCACCGAGAACGATTATACTGGCAAGACCACGATTTCCGGCGGTAAGGTTGTGTTCAAAGGCGATGGTTCGTTCCCGGTGAACGGCTTTACGGCTGAGACCGCGGCAAGTCGGTTATCGATAAGTTCCGGTGCCTGTCTCGAGCTTATGGCCAAGTGCGAGGGCGATACGGACGGTTTCACGTCCGCCGGCGTCAATGCGATCATCGCGCCTGCCGCCGCGGCCGCGATTCCCAACGTAAAAGTCACGGTTCGCGAGGGCGGATCGTGGGAGTATACCGGTAATCTGAGCGGGTCCGTCTACAACACTTATTTCAAGCCGATCGGCACGCTTACGCTGTCCGGACTCTTTTCGGACGGATTCCTTCCGAACTTGTCGGATATCTCCGGTAAGCTCGTCCTTACGACTGGTTATGCGGAAGGGGTCGAGGCGCCTGACGGATTCGGACAACTTGGCAGCGGCGAGCTGGAACTCAGCGGCGATTTTCGTCTGATCGTGGCGGCCGGTCACACGAACAATCTTTCCATCGGTGCGAACGGCAAGCGCGCGGTCGTCACTATGAAGGACAACGCCAAACTGGTGTCGGTTAATAAGCGCTATAATCATTCGGCGCAACCGCGAAGCTTGTATGTGGGAGCGGAGGACAACTCGCGCGGCATTCTCGTGGTCGAGGACAATGCGGTGTTTTCCAACAAGCTTGAGATTGCGAGCGGTACGTCGGGTCCGTCGGATCGGTCTATCAGCGCGGAGGCAGGGTCGTTTCTCCGCAGAGTAGCGCGGACATGAGCTGGGGCAAATCTTCGGGAAGTCCCAACCAATCGTTCTACGAAATCACCGATGGATATTTCGAGGTCGGTTATTGGACGCGGCAGGCGTTTACCAGAAACAGTGTCGGCATAGTATATCAGCACGGCGGCAACGTGACGCTAACGGGCCAAATGCGGTTTATTCCGTGCATTCGCGGCACCGGCGTCGTCTATCAGACCTCGGGTGTCTGGAATGGTGGCAATGGTGAGAATTCCTTCGGATACGGCGAATGGTCCAGCTGGCAACCGGGCGGCTTCTGCAACTGGACCATTACTGGGCAGGGCACCAAGTATAATTCCTCAAATCTCATCCGTCTCGGCTATCACGATCAGAGCGTCCATATCCTCAACGTTAACGATGGGGCGCGGCTTGAGATAACTCAGCTCACCGCGAGCCAGACGAACACTTCGTACGGCATCGTAAACTTCAACGGCGGCGTCTTTGCACCGTCCGCTGAAACGGTGCTTGGCAATAGGGACAACACCGGTTCGGATGGACAGCCCACGGTGTATATCCATCGCGGCGGAATGACCTTTGATTCGTCCCGCGGCAACAACAAGAATCTTGAGGTCTGCGCGTCGTTGCTTGCCCCGACCGGCAAGGGTGTTAAGTCGATCGCGATGCCCGCGATTTTGCCTTCTGGATACATCGCGCCGCCGCTCGTCGTGATTGAGGGTGATGGAATCGGTGCGACTGCAGTCGCTGAGTTTGATTCTTCCAACATGAGCGTTACCGGAATCACCATCACCTCTCCCGGCTGCAATTACACGACGGCGCGGGCTTATTTCTGTCATGGCGGACCTGACGCCGGCAATGACTATGTCGAATGCGGGGCGGTGACGCTTGAGGACAATGTGAGCGGCGGACTTACGAAGATCGGCGCGGGTGGACTCAAGTTCTACAATTGCGAGCCCACTTATACTGGCGTCACCTATGTTGCCGAGGGTACGATGTACACGATGGGTAGCAATGAAAACAAGCCCAAGGTGCTGAGGAATACGCCGGTGCGCATTGCGAAGGGTGCAGAGTTGAACCTTTACTGGCACGCCACTGTCGTCAAGGCGTTGGGTGGCGCCGGCATCTGCTACAACCAGGGACCGACCTCGACCGGTGAGTTGTTCTATACGAAGGACGAGGTAGCGGATGGCGGTCTTACCTTCAGCAATACCGATGCCGCTACGCGTGGGGCTACTGGACGGCTTACGCTCAATGCGAATACGGTGGTGAAGGTCGGTGGACTCAACGAGCTTGATCACACGAAGACCTATCCGCTCGTAACTTGCACTGATGCGCTTACGGTCAGCGGAGGGCTTACGCTTGAAGGCGACAATCCCGAGCGCTGGCGCCTCGTCACCACGAGCAAGGTGCTTTCGCTGCGCCCCATCGGCGGTATGGTTATTATGATCCGGTAAGCATAAAATTCAAACCCGTTGCTATTGACTGAGTATCGGATAAAATAGTAGAATATACGCACTATGTTCGGAAAGCTTAAGACCCTGTTCTCGTCCGATATCGGTATCGATCTCGGCACTGCCAACTCGCTCGTTTACGCGAAAGACCGCGGCATCGTGCTCCGCGAGCCGTCCGTGGTGGCCATTCAGGCCGGTTCCAAACGGGTGCTGGCGGTCGGCGAAGAGGCGAAGCGCATGCTCGGCCGTACGCCAGGAAACATCGTCGCGATTCGTCCGATGAAGTCCGGCGTCATCGCTGACTTCGACATCACCGAGGCGATGATCAAGTATTTTCTCGAGAAGGTCTGTCCGCCTCGTTTCTACTCCAAATATTCCAAGCCGCGCATGGTCATTGCGGTTCCTTCGGGAATCACCGAGGTTGAGAAGCGCGCGGTAGAGGACGCGGCGCACGCGGCGGGTGCGGGTGAGGTGTTTCTCATCGAGGAGCCGATGGCCGCGGCAATCGGCGTCGGGCTTCCCGTTTCCGAGCCGTCCGGTTCGATGATCGTCGACATCGGCGGCGGCACTTGTGAGGTGGCGATCATCTCGCTCGCGGGAATCGTCCACAGCTACTCGGCCAGAGCCGCAGGCGGTGATGCGATGGACGAGGCGATTTCGAGCTATGTGAAGCGCGTTTACAATCTGCTGATCGGTGAGCGCACGGCCGAAGAGATCAAGATCAAGATTGGCAGTGCGTATCCGATGACGACCGAGAAGACGCTGGATATCAAGGGCCGCGACATCGTATCTGGTCTGCCGAAGACGCTTACCATTACGTCCGAGGAAATTCGTGAGGCGCTGAAGGATACGGTCCAGCTCATTGTCGATGCCGTGCGCACCACGCTTGACCGTTGCGAGCCGGAACTCGCGGGCGACCTCGTCGATCACGGCCTCGTGCTGTCCGGCGGCAGCTCTCAGCTTTACGGGCTCGACAAGCTCCTTTCCTCACAGACCGGGCTTCCGGTGGTGGTGGCGGATGATCCGCTTTCCGCAGTCGCGGAAGGTACGGGCAAGGTCATGGACGAGCTCGACTTCCTCGCGAAAAATCGTCGCGCGTCGTGAAGCCGAAGTCGAAGACGACCGGAGTTTATCTGGCCGTCGCGCTTTCGGCGGCGGCCGTGGCCGCGTTGATTTTCCTGCCTGCCGTCTCGGTAGAGGCGGTCTATCCGGCTGAGCGTGCCAAGCGCGCGTTTTCCGACAGGGTGTGGTCGCGTGTCGTCGGATTCTTCCGCGGTGCGGCGGCGAATGCCGAAAACGTGCGGCTCAAGCGTGAGATCTCCGCACTGGCATTGCTCGCGGGAGATGTCGATCGGCTGGAGATCGAGAATGCACGGCTTCGGCGTGCGCTTGGCTATTCGGCGCGCGTCGCAGAGAATTGGCTATCGGCTCCGGTCTTATCGCGCGGCGGAGGAAGTGCCGCGGTTCATCGGACGATTCGCGTCGGGCGCGGCACTTTGGATGGTGTGAGTGAAGGTGGGATCGTGGTGGCGCCGGAAGGACTCGTCGGGCGGGTGTCGTCCGTCACCGCGCACACGGCGGAAGTGCGGCTGTTGAGCGACCCGACGATGATGGTTCACTGCGAAGTCGAGTCGACGTCCGCCCTTCGGATGCGCGGCGTGCTCGTCGGGTCCGACGATGTTTTCACGCTCAAGTATCTTACCGGATCGAAAATTGCGCAGGCGCATTCACGTGTGCTCACGTCCGGAAAGGGCGGCGTCTTTCCCAAGGGACTGATGGTCGGTTATTTTTCGGAAGTGGTGTCGGATCGTAACGAGACAGGGCAGCCGGAGGCGCTGGTAAGACCCGCCGTCGATTTCGATTTGCTCGAGGATGTCTTCATTCGCCGTGCTCAATGAGTTATACCGAGGGCTGTTTTACGTGCTCGTGCTCTTCGGTGGCGCGTGCGCGGAGGAGTTTGCACCCAAGTTCCTCGGGGTGGGTTTTCCGGTGCTGCTTGTGTCCGCACTTTACCTCGCGCCTGCGCGACAACTTGTGACCTCAGTTCTTCTTGCGCTTGCGGCAGGAGCGATTGCGGACGCCTTGTCCGCGCTGCCGCTGATGACCAGCGCGAGTTTCTTTGTGCTGGCGGCCATAGCTATTCGCAGTACGTTGGGACGAAACATTTTGCTTTCGGCACTTGCCTATCCGCTTTACGAGATCTGGCTGGCGTTATGGTCCGTCAGTGCCGAAGGCAGTGTCTTCATGCGGGTGTTTCTCGCGGTGCCGATCGGCTTCGCGACTGCGGGGGTAGTGCATCTGGCGCTCGGATGGCTTGAACGGAAGGCGGCGGTCGATGCGCAGGTGTGATCTTCTGCTTGCGGTTTTTGTGCTCGTTGCGCTCGTTCATCTTGCGGTCAATCTGCGCAGCGTGCAGGTCGACGGCGCGGCGGAATATGCCTACGACGGGACGAGACAATCGGTGAGAAGAGTGCAGACGGCCGGAATCCGCGGACGCCTCCTCGCGCGCGACGGCTCACCGCTTGCCGAGAACCGCGTGTCCGTTTCAATTGTCTGCGATGCGGCTTTGCTCCGCGGCAGAAGCTATGCGCGCACCGCCGATGCCATTGAGGATTCAATCGCGAATCTGGCTGAGTTGCTCGGTCGAGAGGTGCCGCTCGATCGCACTCGTATCGATCGTCACCTTCAGCGCCAGATAGCGGTACCGATGACGGTGTGGCGTGATGTAAGCGAGGACGATATCGCGCGCTTTGCCGAGAATTGCGGACGCTTCCCCGGCTTCTCGCTTCAATCGACTTTCGAGCGGCGGTATCCGTCGGGTGCGGTTTCCGGACATCTCACCGGCTATGTCGGACACTCTCGCGGCGATGCGGAGGAGGGCGATCAGAAATTCTACTCCTACTCGCCCGAGATGATCGGGCGCGAAGGACTTGAGGCGTACTACGATGGTTATCTGCGCGGCGTTTCCGGAGAAGACCGCGTGCTTGTCGACTCGCTCGGTTATTCGGTCAGGCGGTGGACAGCCGTAAAACCTCAGACCGGTCCCGACCTCGTCCTTACCATCGATCCCAAGATACAGTTGGCCGCGATGCGCGAACTGTCCGGACGGAAAGGCGCCTGCGTGGTGATGGATCCTCGCAACGGCGAGGTGCTGGCGATGGTGAGCTCGCCTTCTTACGATCCCAACATCTGCGTACCGTCGCTCGATCACGAGGTTTACGAGCGGATGCGTGACGATCCTCGCCTTCCGCTTCTCAATCGCGCGGTCGGCGGCTCATACGCTCCCGGCTCAACTTTCAAACCGATCACCGCCGTTGCCGGACTTTCCATCGGTTATCCCGAAAACGAGCGGTACTTTTGCGATGGGGTCTTCCGACTCGGTGAACTCAGGCTTCACTGCTCGCGGAAGTGGGGACACGCGGCGATAGATCTTCGTCAGGCGATCATGTCCAGCTGCAATTCCTTCTTCTGCAATCTCGGAACTGACATCGGCACGAATCAGCTCATCTCCACCGCGAAGGCCTTCGGTCTCGGTTCGAAGACCGGCATAGATTTTCCGATTGATGCTGCGGGGGCGGTGCCGGATGGCGAGTGGAAGCGCAGGATGTATCACGAGCAGTGGTATCAGGGCGATCTCGCGCAGATGTCAATCGGACAGGGAATGCTGCTGGTCTCCCCGCTACAGATGGCGCGCGTTGCAGGTGCGCTCGGCACCGGTTATTTAGTCACGCCTCATTTTCGCTACGGCGCGACTGCCGAGCGCACTACTCTGCCGTTCTCCAGACGGTATCTCAGGATCGTCCAGGAGGGAATGCGCATGGTCGTGAGCGGCGACGGACATCGGCGCGGTACCGGATGGCGCGCCGGCGAGGGCGTGGGCGTGAGCGTGAGCGGCAAGACGGGAACTGCGGAAGTCGGCAAGGGCGAGACCCGGCGCAAAAATACATGGTTCATCGCCTTTGCACCGTCCGAGAGTCCGTCCGTGGCACTGGCCATTGTCGTTGAGAACGGAGAGTCCGGCGGAGCCACCTCCGCTCCCAAGGCGGCCAATATCCTCAAGGAGTGCTTCCGATGAAACGATTCCTCCGCAACTTCGACTGGCTCGGATTCGCCGCGATGCTGCTTCTCATCGTGGTCGGCACGCTTACCATCTATTCCGCCGGACACGCCCGCAGTCAGATATTCCACGGCATGTGGATTAACAACCTTTCCACGGCGGTTTTCGGCATCGTCCTCTATTTCCTGCTCGCTTGGTTCGATTACCGACGTTATCTGCCGCTCCTTGCGCTACCCGCCTATTTCGTTTCGCTGGTCTGCCTGGTGCTGGTGCTTGTCTTCGGGGCCGAGGTGCTTGGCGGACGGCGTTGGCTCTGGTTTTTCCAGCCGAGTGAAGTCGCCAAACTTTCTGTGCTGGTGATGCTGTCGGTGCTGTTCGGCTCCGATGCGCTTGCCGAAATCAGGAAGTCCCCTTGGCTCAACGGATTCCGCGGCTTCGCGGTGGCAGTGCTGCTTTCCGGAATCCCTGCGCTGCTCATCCTCGCCGAGCCGGATCTCGGCACCACGCTTGCACTCGTCCCCGCAGTGGCCATAGTCGTCTTCGCCATCGGGGTCTGGCGGCGCGGACTCGTCACGCTCGCCGCAATCGCCGGAATGGCGGCGCTTGCGATTCTGGGCGCGGTGTACGAAGCCGAGAAGCCGTCCGCCTCCGCCGATCGCCGCGAGCGCATCATGAAGTACGTGCCGCTCAAGCCCCATCAGGTCAAGCGCGTGAAGACCTTCCTCTTCCCTGATTCCGATCCGCTCGGGGCGGGACACAACCTCCGCCAGTCCAAGATCGCCATCGGGTCCGGCGGAATGACCGGTAAGGGGTTCGGCAAGGGTGAACAGAACCATCTCAAGTACCTGCCGCCTGCCGTTTCGATGAACGACTTCATCTTCTGCGTCTATGCTGAGGAGACCGGCTTCCGCGGCTCGCTCGTGCTGCTTACGCTTTTCGGAGTTTTGCTTTTCACCGGATGCCTTGCCGCGAGCAGGGCGACCGATCGGTCTGGACGTCTCCTCGCCCTGGGAGTGACGACGCTCGTTCTTGCCCACGTCTATATCAACATCGGCATGTCCATCGGTCTCTTGCCAATCACCGGCCTACCCTTGCCGTTCATTTCGTCCGGCCGCACCTTCCTCTTGACGGTGATTCTCGGCTTCGGCCTCGTCCAATCCGTTTCCGTCCACCGGCAACCTCTGATCTGAAAGACAGCCCAGAAGCCGAGTGCTCAAAATTCCCGCTTGCATTTGGTGAACGGACTATGGTATAATACGCGCCAATAGCAAGGGCTATTAGCTCAGTTGGTTAGAGCGCTTCCTTGACATGGAAGAGGTCAGTAGTTCGAATCTACTATAGCCCACCAAATAGCAGCCCAGCGAAAGCTGGGTTTTTCTGTTTCAAGGAACAAAAAGGAGATATTGCGATATGAACAGGAGAGAATTCCTCGCGTCAGCGGCTGCATTGGCCGCAATGGGTAGCGTCCGCGGCGTTTTTGCGGCGGAGGCCAAGGGCAAGATCAAACTCGCGGCGCAGATGTATTCGGTGCGCGGCATCATCGATGACGGCGACAGTTTCCGCACGATGCTCAAGCTGATGAAGAAGTTCGGTTATCAGGGCGTCGAGCTTTGCGGTTCGTGGATGCCATCGAAGGATCTCAAGAAGTTTCTCGCCGACAACGGCATTGGCATTGCCGGCTGCCATGTCGGGCTTGGCCAGTGCATGCCTCAGACGATTGCCAAGACCTGTGAGGGAGTGCTTGCGTACGGCAACGACAAGATCGTGATGCCCTGGGCGCAGCCGCCTAAGGGCTGTGCCGATGAAAAGGGCTTCTGGCGCAAACTGGGCGATGACATGTCCGCCGCGGCCGAGGTCGCGAAGAAGAACGGCGTCCACCTCCTCTATCACAATCACGGCCACGAGTTCACCAAGAAGATCGATGGGCAGACGCTTTGGGACTTCATGTTCAAGAACTCCTCTTCCGCGCTCGAGTTTCAGCTCGATGTCGGGCATCTCGCGCTCGCGAAGGCCGACACCCGCAAGGTCTTCTCCGACTATCACGGGCGCATTCGCACGATTCACGCCAAGCCGTTCGTGGACAAGGTCAATTGGCCGGAAGTGAACGAGCTTTGCCAGAACGACATCACCGAGTGGTACATCGTCGAGGCCGAGGCCAATCCGTGCGATACTCAGAAGATGAAGACGGGTGCGGACATCATCCGTAAGAATTGTCCCTTCCTTTGAGAAGATGACCTGACGTGAAAGCGACAACCTACTTGTTGGTGGCCGCGGTTGCAATCCCGTTCTTGGGGTTCGCCGCGGCTGATTGTTTTTCCTATGCCATTCCGATGGATTCCACGAAGCTGTCCATCGTCTCGCCCGAGCGTTTCGGACGCCGCATCAACCGCGTTCCGCGGCAGGATGAAAAGCCGTCCGCGGCATATCCGTGGAAGAAGACGAAGGATGGTGTCTGGTATTACACGCCAGAGATGTGGAAGGGTGGACAGGAACTTGGATACCCGTCCGTTTCCTGTCCCATGTCGTTCATGGTTTTTTCGGATGACAAGAAGTCGATTCTCGTCACGGCCGGTGATTCGCCTGCGCAGGCAGCGCAACCGTTCGTCGAGTACGATCCCAAATCCGCAAAGGTTTCCGTGCGTTGGCAGACGATTGAAGTCGGCGGCGCAGTGCGTCCGCTTGCCTGCAAGGCACGCGAGTTCGCCGGCGACTGGCATGCGGCGGTGACCGCCTATCGCGACGAATGGCGGCGTGGACGCGGAATCGCGCCTCATCCGCAGTATGTCGCCGATTCGCCCAGCATGCTGCTTGTCATTCTCAAACAGCAGAACGGAGAGATCATCTGGCCGTATACCGAGTTCGATCGGCTGGCGGACACCTGTGCGCGGCTGGGGGTCGATTATGTGGGACTCTTCGGCTGGACGAAAGACGGACACGATAATTTCTATCCTGATTACGAGCCCGATCCGAAGATGGGGGGACGCTCCGCGCTCGTAAATGGAATCGAGCTTTTGCGCAAGCGCGGCATCCGTACTTTCCTCTATGCGAACGGACAGCTTCAGGAGCGCGGCAAGACGGAGTATTGGAAACTGGACGGAAATCGAGCGGCGCAGGTCGACAAGTCCGGTTCGCATTACGGTGAGACCTGGCACAAGTATTCCGATGCGCCGGCACATTATTTCGATCTCGGCTGTCTTTCGGATCTTAGCTGGAAGAACCGCATGCGCGGACTCGCCTGGCAGGCGCATGCGCTTGGAAGTGACGGCATTCTCTACGATCAGCTCGGCATCGGTGGTCCGCGTCCTTGCTTTGCCACGACTCACGGACACGTGCGCGGCGCGATTGTCTATTCCGAAGAGCGCACCAAGTTCCTGAAGGACATTGCGGACGAGATGCATACGGTCGATCGCGATTTCATCGTGCTCACCGAGGGTTTTCACGATACGATTCTCGATTCCTGCGCGGCGTTTCACGGTTGGGGCGCTGGCCAGTCGCTCGCGGCGGCGGACGAGTTTGCGTCCCGCGGCACCGGCATGAGCGACTGGATGCCGGAGGTCGCTCGCTACGCCTTCCCAGAGCTTCAAGTCACAATGCGAGTGCCCACTCCGATCGTTACGCGCTCGGCGGTGAATTACGCGGCGCTTTACGGCTACAAGCACGAGCTTGAGGTGCGGTACACGCCGGACCGTGCCTATCTCGAAAAGGGCGTGAAGCCGAAGCTTGCGGATTACGGAACGGTTCGTCAGAAGCCGGCTTTGGATACGATGCTGAAGACCGATCCCAATGTCGCGGGGGCCTATCTCAAGCAGGTTGCCGATTTCCAGCGCAGGCATCGCAACTTCTTGCTGCGTGGACGCTTCCTCGACAATGTCGGAGTCGAGCTCGGCGGCGATTCCAAATCGGTCGCCGCCACACGTTGGCTTGCGGATGACGGACGCGTTGCGGTGCTCGTGTGGAATGCCTCATCGGAACCGCGGCACCTTGAGCTCAAGGTGGACGGTGTGAAGTGGGCTTCTGCCGTTTTGCCGCTCGCCGCCAATTCGCTTCGCCTTTACACGGTCGAGGGAAGCTATGATTGCGAGTATCAGTCCTGGCAGGTTCGCGGCCCCGAAGCGTGGCTGGAGTTCATGGGCGGGAATGTGCGCAAGGATGGCCTCAGGTGCGACCTCGAGGCGATGCGCGCGGCGGGAATCTCGGGAGTTCACTTCTTCCACATCGATCGGAAACTGGCGTGGCCGGAATGTCCCGAACAGATTCCCTGTATGAGCGAGAAGTGGAACGACATCGTGTCGTTCCTCGGCTCCGAATGCAGGCGACTCGGACTCAAACTCACCGTGCAGAATTGTCCAGGTTGGTCGCAGTCCGGCGGACCTTGGGTTGATCTCGATCACTGCCAGCGCCACCTCAGGATGGCGCGGCGTGATTTTTCCGAAGGCGAGACGTATCGCCTTCCCGAAGTTCCGAAGAAGTTTTCCGATCGCGATTCCGATTGGCGTGATGTCGCGGTGCTTGCGTTTCCGACTCCCGAGGGCGATTCGGAAGATTCCATACTCAAGCCGCAGCGGATCGAGAAGGACGGCACGACGCGCGTTTTCCATTTTGCGGAGCCGGTCACCGTCCGCTCGCTCATCCTTCCTGGAATCGACACTTACAATCCCAAGTTCTCTTATGAAATGCCGTGGATGCGCGTCTCGCTTGAAGTGAAGGATGCAAACGGCTGGCGCGAAGTCGTTCGTTCGCCGTTGCCGGTGTCCAGCTGGCGCGATTATGTCGAGACCTTCACGCTCGCGTGCGGCGAGACGAAGGGCAAGGTATGGCGCTTCAAGTTCGAACATGACCGGCCGATCGTCAAGTTCGGTGAGCCGCAGTTGAGCAGCGCGCCGCGGCAGACCGATTGGGAAGGCAAGAGCGCACGGACGCTCCGTTCGCTGCTGCCTTCGCCGCCGCCCCCGCAGTCGCGCGCGGCATGGGTCGAGAAGGCGAAGGTCATTGATATCACCGGTAAGAGCGATTGGAAGGTTCCGGCGGGACGCTGGACGGTCCTTCGCCTCGGCAGTGTCAATGCGAAGTATGTGAATTCTCCTGCCCCCAAGGAGGCGACGGGCTGGGAATGCGACAAGCTTGATCCGTCCGGCATCGAGGCCAATTTCAACGGTTACATTCGCAAGCTCGCGGAAGGTCCGCTCCGCGGCAAGATGTCCGGTTTCCTCGTCGACAGTTGGGAGTGCTACGGTCAGACGTGGACGGCGAAGATGGAGAAGTATTTCCAGGATGCGAACGGTTTTGCGGTGCGTCCGTACCTGCCGGCGCTTTTCGGATGGATTGTGGACTCTCCCGAGAAAACCGAGGAATTCCTGACCGTCTGGCGCCGTACGATCGGAGATCTCATTACCAAGAACTATTACGGACACATGGCGGACCTCGCCCGCGCTTCGGGTCTCACCGTCCTTTACGAAACGGCTTTCGGCGACATCATTCACGGCGACCTGCTCGAATACTGGAAGTATGCCGACGAGCCGATGTGCGAGTTCTGGTTTCCGCATGATTCGCGGGACGAAGGACTTGTCGGAACCTATGCCTTCAAGCCGATCATGCCTTGCGCCTCCGCTGCGCACATCTACGGCAAGCGCCGCGTCACCGCCGAGGCGTTTACGGGTTGGAACATCACTTGGAAGGAGAATTTCCGCGATCTCCGCGATGTCGCCAACCGCCACTTCGCCAAGGGAGTGACCCATCTCGCGTTTCAGAGCTATACCCACGCTCCAGCTCCGAACGCACTGCCGCCAGGGGCCTGCATGGGCGGCTATAACGGAACTCCTTTCACGCGACTTCAGACCTGGTGGAAGCATATGCCTGAATTCACCGGCTGGCTACGCGACTGCGAGCGACTTCTTGAGGAGGGACGGCCGATCAACGATGTTCTCTGGTATCTCGGCGATGCGGTCGATCACAAGCCGGATGAGTATTTTGCGTTTCCCGAAGGGTACAAGGCGGACTATCTCAATTACGATGTGCTCGTCAATCGTCTTACGGTCAAGGACGGACGCTTCACGATTCCCGAAGGCACTTCCTGGCGCGTTCTCTGGGTCCCTGATACGCGCTTCATGCGTCCCGCGACCAAGGCGAAACTATCCGAGCTGGCCGCGCAGGGTGGTAGGGTCGTCTATGGGGACAAGAAAGAATTGAAGAAGGCGCTTGCCGGATTTGAGAAGGATGTGTCCCTCGCGCCTGCGCTCGGTGATGAGCCGAGTGAGGACTTCATGTGGATTCATCGCAAGGTGAAGGCCGTTGATCGGTATTTCGTTGCGGCCGGCACGAACGGCTACAGCGGCAAGGTGACGTTCCGCGAAAAGGGACCGGTCACGGTTTACGATCCGGTGTCGCGCAGGCGCTGGTCGTGGGTGAATGGCAGTGAGCTTGCTCTGGCGCCTTCGCAGTCGGTGTTCGTCGAGTTCGGCGGAATGGACGGAAGCCGCGCTTCGGGATCGCTTCCGCTACATGCGAAAGGTCCCGCGCGGCAGCTTGCGGGCCCGTGGAAACTGTCCTTCACGCCAGGTTGGGATGCGCCGGAATCGGTGACACTCGACAAGCTCGTCCCCTGGTGCGACATTCCTGCGTTTTCCGAGGCGGCTCGCACTTATTCCGGTACGGTCGTTTACGAAACGTCCTTTGATGCTGTGAAGGTGTCTTCGCTCCTACTCGACCTTGGACGTGTAGAGGACATTGCCGCGGTTTATCTCAATGGCAAGAAGGTGCGCACGCTCTGGTGCGAGCCGTATGTCTGCGATTTGTCTGGATTCGTCCGTGAAGGTAAGAACGATTTGCGCATTGAGGTCACCGGCACCTGGCATAATCGCGTCTTCTACGATCAGACGATTCCCGAGAAGGATCGTAAGACGTGGACGGTTTATGTGAAACCGCCGCGCAAGGACATTCTTTCGAAATTGATTCCGCAGGGACTTCTCGGTCCTGTGAAACTCGCGAAGCGCGGCGAGTTGTCGGCGGTCGTGATCGACAAGGATCGCGGATTCGGTCCGCTTCATCCGTCCGTCAAGCCGTCCGCCAAGGAGTATCTCTGGCCGGAAGGTAAGATGCCGCTTCATCAGCCGCATCAGATCGCCGAGAAGTATGCGCTGGCGGAGTCGAAGGGCTTTGAGCCGGACAAGCATCGCCGTCCCTACATCGAGTGGTATGAGCCGAATTCGTCTAACAAGACCGACACCTGCGTGCTGGTGATCTCCGGCGGCGGATTCAACATCTGCTGTGATGCCGCGCGGCTTCAGCCGATCATCGACCGTCTGGTGATGTCCGGCGTGACCGTCGCCAATCTCACCTACCGCACGCCGCGGCCTTGTGGACTGCCCATCTATCAGTCCGCCCTGGCCGATGCCCAGCGTGCGGTTCGCATCCTTCGTTCACAGGCGAAGCGGCGCGGATATTCTCCTGACCGCATTGGCGCGACTGGAATCTCGGCGGGAGCGAAGGCGGTGCTGTTGCTGGCGCTTTCATCGGAGACGCCGGCCTACGAGCGGGTCGATGAGTTGGACGATCTGCCGGCTTGTCTTCAGTTCGCTGCTCCCCAGGCACCTGCCTATACGCTCGTGGACGGTGCGCTTGGCGAGAATATCGGCCGCGGAGTCGGATCCGAGATCGCGCCGGAATTGAAGTTCGACGAGAAGTCGTGTCCGCTTTGCTTCGTACAGGGCGCGGCCGATGTGTTCTCACCGCTTGGGGCGATGCGCATCTGGGAGCGGATGCGTGAGAAGGGCATAGTGGCCGACCTGCATCTATTTGCCAATCGATGGCACGGTGTTCATGGTGACGGCAATCGGCGGGCGGACGGCACGGGTTGGGATCACTGGTGTGATCGCATACTCGAGTTCATCTCGCGCTTCGAGCCGAAGCTCCGTGCCGAGCGTTATGTCTGGAACTTGTCGCCGGACGAGGAGTCCGCGGCAAAGTCGCGCCTTGGCGCGGCGAAGTGTCCGCAGGTTTTCATCGCCGGTTCCGATGACGATCAGTCGTCCACGCTCAAGGCGTGGTACGAGTGCTGGCTCAATGGCGATCAGCGCGATCTTCACCTCGAGTCGCGTCCGCTGACCGATACGAAAAAACTCTCGCGGCGAATGGAATTTGCCAATCACCTGAAGGGTAACTGTCATGAAGATTAAACTGGCTCTTGTCGTCCTCGTGATCCTGCTGGCGCTGATCGGTTGGATCTGGTACCAGACGAGTGGTGTTTCCAACCGTGAACTCAAGTCGGCGATTGAAAGCGAATCGGCGGATATTCGCCGTCATATTGATGAGCGTTGCGATAAGCTCGAAATCAAACTCGATCGCATCGAAAGCAAGCTTGATCGTCTGATCGAGCTGGCCACCCCGCGCCTCCCCGACGGAATGCATCCTGCATCGTAGCGTGGGGTATTCCACGGCGGTCATATTTGATATAATACTGAAAATCATAAAAGGAATTCACGATGATGGTCTCGTTTTTTGCTATGATGACTGCGGCGGCAGTTGTCGTTACGAATGATGTCATTCCCGCTGTGGTGGCTACGAATGCTGTGACGGCCGTTGGCGTCGAGGCGCTCGAGTCAAGGATGTTTGACCTCACATACGCCAATGCCATTGAGGTTGCTGAGAGTATCAATCGTACCTGGCGTGGCTGGAGAGGTCCGGGTTGGGGAGTCAATGATGTTGCAGTGCCGTTCGTCGATGCGAATACCGTGATGGTGACGGCGCCGAGGCGCATTCTGGACGCATGCAGCGTGATGCTGGCCAAGGCAGACCGCAAGCCGCGCCAGGTCTACATTGAGGCGCGGTTCGTGGAACTTGAGAATCAGGCGCTTTTCAATCTCGGCATCGACTGGCAGATACTCAACGACCTGACTGGGTCCGCCTCGTTGTCCGCAGGCATTTCACAGCAGAATATTCCGGACAACATCTCTAAGTACAGTCAGGAATACTCGGGTGGCGGAGGCAAGAGTACTCAGAAGTACGAGTTCACCAAGGGCGGCATGGCGGATAACAGCTATTTCCAGGGAACGCTTTCCTTCTCTCAGATGAACATCATCTTATCCGCCTTTCAGAATAGCCAGGACGTCCGCACTTTCTCGAATCCGAAGGTCATCGTGGCGAGCGGACGTCAGGCTGTAGTCGATATGACGACCAAGCGTCCGAACGTGGTGATGAGTTCGAAGCGCGTTACCAAAGGCGGCGAAAACACGCTCGACATCGATCTGAAGCTACAGGAGATTCCTGGAAACGACAAGCTGATGTTCGCGAAGGAGGCGTTTTTCAGCTGGGGCATCAGACTCGAGGTGACGCCGCGGGTCATGACGAACGGACTCATCAACATTCGCATCGTGCCGAGCTTGAGCATACAAAACGGTTCGGTAGCGCCGATCCTAACGAGCACCGAATACTCGACGGTTGACTATCCGATCATCGACATTCAGCGCATTGTGACTGAGTTCAATATGAAAAGCGGTATGACGGCGGTGATCGGCGGACTTTCCCGCACAGAAGAAGGCGACTACGACAGTGGCATCCCGTGGCTTTGCGAAATTCCGTGGATTGGCGAATACCTGTTCGGTGGCAAGCGTCGTGCCAAGGTGCAGAAGGACGTGCTGGTGTTCGTCACCGTAGGGGAATGTCCGCCCGAGGAGATGAAGGCGGATTCTGGCCTTCCGAAGAACGCTGTACTCGGCCGTACTTATACGACTGGAATCCGGCAGGAACCTGGCGATCGTAAAAATGCCGTCGAAGGCGTGCGTTCGCTCGATCTGCGTTCGCTTGAGGATCGCGCTGCCGAAACCGGCAACGATCATTGATAAATTTTTGAATTTTCCCCCTTGCGTTCGTTCTGCTGATTGTGGTATAATACGCGCCGTTTTCATAAGTGGGGCTGTAGCTCAACTGGATAGAGCATCAGACTACGAATCTGAGGGTTATGGGTTCGACTCCCGTCAGCCCCGCCACTAATGAAAGCGCCAGATTGCGGGGTGGAGCAGCCTGGTAGCTCGTCAGGCTCATAACCTGAAGGTCGTTGGTTCAAATCCAGCCCCCGCTACCATTCAAATCTGGTTTACGGCTTCAAGCCCTTGTCGGAC
>DCIL01000002.1:19358-20455 GCA_002315875.1 Verrucomicrobia bacterium UBA1727
AGTTCAAATCTCGTCCGTCCGACCACTTCAAAACCTCATTTCAGCCAATAAAATCAATGGTTTCGTGCGTGTTGGCGTTTTCGCCGTCAATGCTTTTGTTGTCATCTTTTTACACCTTTTCACAACCCCAAAAGGGGGTACACAAGGGGGTACACGGGTTTCAGGGGGTACACAACACCCCCGGAATGGCAACGGTGGCGGGTTCAGCACCATGCCGAAACACCACCGCCGAAATTTTCCCATTTGAAACAAAGTGTGCTTACCAACACAACTGTTTCCGCCGCCAATGGGGTTTGATCCCGCCACGGGGGAACCGTTGCCGCCCGTGAGGGTAGACGGGCGGGGAACGTCAGCGGCGGCACCCCGCCTTGTTCGCATCCGTCACGGCATCGAACAAATCCCCGATTGGCGGGAACCGTTCGACAATCTTCTTTTTCCATTCGTGCGCTATGGCACGAAACGTGGTTGAACCTTCGGATAGGTCATACCGTGTGTTCAACCGTTCTTTCAGTTCGGCAAGGGGTTCGCGGAACGTGCCGACATTGCGCCCGTGAACAACGTGTTGAATCAGCAACAGTTCAAGGGGCGTGAAATCGAATATCACGCACAACGCCTTGCGCAAGGCATCTTCAACGTCGGGGTGTAGTTCGGTCACGCCCGGCATCTGCGTGTGATCGTTTATCATCATGTGGCAAAGGACGGTGGACGGATCGGGTGCGCCGTCCAAATGAACCTCACCGCGTAATTTTCCCCCTTCGCACACACCGCACGGGCGCATTGCCTTTTGTATCTCTTTCAGGTGCGGGCACGTCTTGCATGCGGCGGGGTTCCCCGCGAACGTTGCAACGGCTTGCCCATCAAATCCGGTGATATGGTGGCATCCGTGTTCGCATAATTGGCAAGCCCTCAATGCGGCGTTGATTTCATCTTGGTGCGGGCAAATATCACAATGCATGTGTTCGGCTCCTTTACAATGGGTGTGGTGTTGGGTTTCAGGGATCAAAAGCAAACCGCCTTGCGCCGTTGGTGCTTCGGCTCATATACGCCGCCTGACGAAATGCCGAAATCACCCGCAAGGGCAAAGTTCATCGTGACGG
>DCIL01000036.1:0-172 GCA_002315875.1 Verrucomicrobia bacterium UBA1727
GGTCTTACCGAGACGCGCACGGGCGATACGCTTTGCGATCCCGAGCATCCGATCACCCTCGAGTCCATCGACTTCCCGGCGCCGGTTATCTCGGTCGCGGTTAAGCCGAAATCCCGTGGTGATAACGAGAAGCTCGGTGTGGCGCTTCATGCGCTCGCGATGGAAGACCCGA
>DCIL01000036.1:361-590 GCA_002315875.1 Verrucomicrobia bacterium UBA1727
ACAAGCACGTCAAGCAGTCCGGTGGTCGCGGTCAGTACGCTCACGTCTGCCTCAAGCTCGCTCCTCAGGAACCCGGCAAGGGCTTCGAGTTCGTCAACGAGGTCAAGGGCGGCGTGATTCCGACCGAGTACATCCCGGCGGTTGAGAAGGGCGTCAAGAAGGCGCTTGAGTCGGGTCCTTTGGGCGGCTTCCCGGTCGTGGACGTCAAGGCGACGGTCTACTTCGGTTC
>DCIL01000036.1:739-1296 GCA_002315875.1 Verrucomicrobia bacterium UBA1727
AGCAGTACATGGGCGCGGCGAACGGTTCGATCAACCAGCGTCGCGGCCGTATCGAGGGCATGGAGGATCGCGCGGGCGTCAAGCTCCTCAAGGCGACCGTCCCGCTCGGCGAAATGTTCGGCTACTCGAATGCGATCCGCACCGTCACGCAGGGTCGTGGTTCCTTCACGATGATCTTCAAGCAGTACGAGGCCGTACCGAAGAACATCGCGGCGGAGGTCATCGAGAAGCGCATCAAGGAAGGTAAGGTCCGTCCGATGTCGGAGGACTAAGCTAATAACCGCTTAATCAACAGTTACTGAAAGAAGGCTCAATCATGTCGATGATGAAAGGCTTTTCGAACGCGTTCAGGATTCCTGAACTGCGCAAGAAAATTCTCATTACCCTCGGACTCGTTTTCGTGTGCCGTCTCATTTCCCAGATCCCGACTCCGGGCGTCGATTGGCGCGCGTTGCAGGGCGTCATTGAGACGGCCAAGGCGAGCGGCGCCGGTGGCGGGCTCCTCGACTGGTTCGACGTCTTCACCGGCGGCGCGCTCGGTCAGTGCGCCATCGGCT
>DCIL01000036.1:1323-1956 GCA_002315875.1 Verrucomicrobia bacterium UBA1727
GCTTCCTCTCGATCTGGCCCTACATTTCGGCGCAGATCGTGATTCAGCTCCTCGGCTCGGTCATTCCGTCGCTGGAGAAGCTGAAGAAGGAAGGCGAGACCGGTCGTCAGCAGCTCGCGCAGATTACGCGTTATCTCACGATCGTCCTCTGCGTCGTGCAGTCGTGGGGCATCGCGACGATGCTCAGCCATCCGGGCGCGCTCGGCCAGGCCTTCGCGGGTGTCGAGATCGTGGCGAATCCCGGTCTCGGCTTCCAGCTGATGACGGTCATCGGCATGACGAGCGCCTCGCTCTTCGTGATGTGGCTCGCCGATCAGATCACCACCTTCGGCATTGGCAACGGTGCTTCGCTGATCATCATGATCAACATCACCTCGCGTCTGCCGCAGGCGATCATCAGCGCGTGGGAGCGTTACTTCGGTCTCGCGGGCGTTCAGGCGTCCGCTCCGATCGCCGAGCTTCCGATCGTCGTGATCTTCTTCCTGCTCGTGGTCATGGGCACGGTGATGCTCACGCAGGGCGTCCGTAAGGTTGCGATCCACACGACCCGTCGTTCGGTCTCCGGTGGCAACACCTACGGCATGCAGCAGACGTTCATGCCGCTCCGTGTGAACTACACGGGCGTCATGCCGA
>DCIL01000036.1:1989-2153 GCA_002315875.1 Verrucomicrobia bacterium UBA1727
CAGCCGCTCATCCAGATTCCGAGCGCCATCCTCATGAAGGTGACTGACGCGACCTCGACCGGTTTCTCGGGCACGCTTCACCGCTTCGCCCAGGATCTTTCGAATCCGACTCCGCTTCACCTCATCGTGTACGCGCTGATGATCATGTTCTTCGCGTTCTTCTG
>DCIL01000036.1:2207-2661 GCA_002315875.1 Verrucomicrobia bacterium UBA1727
TCTCCGAGAACCTGAAGAAGGACGGTTCGTACATCCCGGGTATCCGTCCCGGTCGCGCCACCGCCGAATACCTCGATGACATGATGACCAAGATCACGCTCATCGGTGGCTCTGGCTTGCTGATTGTCGCGCTGATACCGATGATTCTCATGGGCTGGATGTCGATTCCGTGGGCGATCGCCTCGTTCTTCGGTGGCACTTCGCTGCTGATTATCGTCGGTGTCGCGCTCGATACGTTGCGCATTATGGAGTCTCATCTGCTCGTGCGTAAGTATGACGGCTTCCTCTCGCATGGAACCTTGCGCGGTCGCGGCGGAATATAGTATAATACACAAAATTTTGTAAGAAAAGGAAACAATCATGAAGAGCGATATCCATCCTAAGTACGAAGACGCCACGATCACTTGCGCGTGCGGCAACGTCATCAAGACCCGTTCCACCAAGAAGGAAATGA
>DCIL01000036.1:2744-11834 GCA_002315875.1 Verrucomicrobia bacterium UBA1727
CGCGTCGATTCGTTCAAGAAGCGTTACGCGAAGTACGCCAAGAAATAATTCGTCTTGGTCGATACTAACCAGATCGAAAACGTTCTGGGTCGCCTTGGAGCCGTTGAAGCGGAGCTGGGCGACCCGCTCGTTTTACAGGACCGCAAGCGTTATCGCGAGGTCCTGACCGAATACACCTTCCTCAAGAAGCTGGACTACGCCTACGTTGCCTATCAACTCGGCGAGGCGGAAGAATCGGAGCTGCTTGCGGCGCTTCTGCCGCCCGATCCGCTTGAGATTCGCAACGCGGTGCTGGAAATCCGTGCCGGTACCGGCGGCGAGGAGGCCGCGTTGTTCGCTGGGGACCTCTTCCGCATGTACAGCCGTTGGGCCGAGCAACGAGGCTGGAAGACATCGGTGATGAGCGAGAGCCGAACTCCGCTCGGCGGCTGCAAGGAAGTCATTTTCACGGTGATTGGTGAAGGCGCTTACGGACTCCTTCGCTTCGAATCTGGCGCTCATCGCGTTCAGCGCGTACCTGAGACCGAGACGCAGGGCCGCATCCATACCTCTGCCGCGACGGTCGTTGTATTCCCCGAGGCGGACGAATGCGACGAACTGGAGATTCCCGAAAAGGACATTCGCATTGACCTCTTCTGCGCGGGCGGCGCCGGGGGACAGCATGTCAACAAGACCGAGTCCGCCGTGCGCATGACGCATCTGCCTACTGGGCTCGTAGCGCAGTGTCAGGACGAGCGCAGTCAGATTCGCAATCGCGAGAAGTGTCTCGCCACCTTGAAGGCGCGCATCCTCGATTTCAAACGCCGCGAGGAAGAAGCGAAGATCGGGGGGGACCGTCTCAAGCTCCGCGGCAGCGGGGACCGCTCGGAAAAGATCCGCACTTACAATTTTCCACAGAACCGCGTCACCGACCATCGCATCGGGCTTACGCTCTATTCGCTCGATCGTGTCATTGAGGGCGAGTGCGGCGAGATTTTCGAAGAGCTTCGCAAGCATGACATAAATCAGCGCATCGAGCGCGTATAAGGAATATTGAAATGTTTTCACTTTTACTGGCGACGGTTTCAATCGGACTTGGATGGGAGACAGGCTGGGTGAAGGAATGGCGCGACGCCGTGGACGGACTCGAGGTGCGTGAAACGCGGACGGCATCCCTCGACGGATTGGAAAAGGTCGTGGTCCGTTGGACCTGGAAAGGCGAAAAACCGCTCGAAAAGGTGACGCTTGCCGTCCGTGAACCGGTCACCGGTAAGAGCGAGTCGCTCAAGCCATTTATGCCTGGCATTCTCATGTACGGCAATCCCTCGAATGCGGGACGCCGCGGCGGACGCGTGCCCTTGTACGCCGGCAAGCCGGGTGAGTTCGCGATCTTCGAAGATCATCGCTTTCCGATGCCGTTTGTGCTTCTGGAAAACTCCGAGAACGGTGATTTCACCGCGGTCCATACAGTTCCCTCGCCTGCGCGTGGTGCGAAAGTTCAGGACCTTTGGTGGAGTGCCGGAGTCGAGGCGACGGCGACGGGCGGGGATATCGTGCTTCTTTCGGGTCCCGTCGGCTACAACCGCCGCCGCAGTGTCGTCAAGGCGCTTCAGGAAAAGGCGATGGACTACGATGAGACCTACCTTACGCTCAGGCCCGGCGATATCATCGAGAAGATTTATTACATCCAGCGCGGCAAGGGATCGAAAGCGCGTTTCGGATTCGAACAGGCGATGTCCGTCTCACTCGACCTTCACAAGCCCTATGATGCCGAGCGCTTTCCGAAGATGGATGAGATCGTCCGCCTCAAGCGCAAGTTCGCGCTCTCGCGCTGGATTGAGGATCCGAGCCGCGGCATTGCCGGTGTCAACATGTATGATCCTTCCTTCCGCACGGAGATCGTGCTCGGTTGGGCGGGTGCGTGCGAGGCGCCGGGCTGGGCGCTGCCCGTGCTGGACATCGATCGCAAGGACGATGTGATGGCGCAGAAGCTGCTCGATTTCATCGCCGTCGCCTACAAGCCGACGATTACCGCCTCGAACGGACTTTTTAAGGTCCGCTTCGATTTCAAGAAGGGTGAGCCGGTCTGCAATTGGCCGGGCAAGTTTTCGGATCCGATCTCGTGCGGACAGTCCCTCTATACCATCATGAAGTCCATTCGCTTCGCCCGCAAGCATCGCGATCGGCTCGATCCGACGAAGTGGGAGGACTTCGCCTTTGCCGCGGCGGAGAATGCCGCGAATTACCACCTTTCGCCGTCCGCTCCGCCTTTCGTCAACACCGGCACCGCCTTCTACGTGCCCGCGCTCATGGCGGGCTATGAACTTACCGGCAATGAGAAATGGAAACGTGCCGCCGAGAAAATCGCTCAGGAAGTCGCCAACCGTTATTTCGGCTATCAGGGCGTTTATTGGGGCGGCACGCTCGATGCGAATTGCGAGGACAAGGAGGGTAGCATCGCGGCGTTTCTTGCATTCCACGCGCTACTTAAGGACGCGCTTCGCCGCGGCGATGCGGCGGACGAGAAGCGCTGGGCGCGACTTGCCGAGCATGCGATGATGATGTCCCTTTCGTATACCGTCGTCTGGGATATTCCGCTGCCGCCGGGACGTCTTGCGGACAATGCGTTCAAGTCGACAGGATGGACCGATGTGTCCGCCCAGAACCAGCATCTCGATGTCTTCGGCGTGCTGATCACTCCCGAGGTCCGGTGGATGGGACGCTACCTCAAGGATCCGCGTCTTGAAAAGCTCGCCGAGGTGATGTACCGCAGTTGCGGACAGCTCATCGACGAGAAGGGATCGCAGGGAGAACAGATTCAGCACACGAATTTTGCTCAGCATGGCGATATGTCCGATGTCTCGAAGCTACGCGGCGGATATTCCGAGAGCTGGACTGTCTTCTGGATCACCGCTCACTTCCTCAATGCGGCGGCATCCTTCAAGGAGCAGGGCGACGAGATCATTTGCGAGAAGGCGAAGTGATGGCGTCTGCGGTGAAATATCGGATTGCAGAGATCTTCGAGTCCTTACAGGGTGAGGGACGCAACTCGGGGCGTCCTTGCCTCTTCATCCGTTTCGCCGGCTGCAACTTGAAGTGTCCGTGGTGCGATACCGACTTCACCGAGCGTTTTACCCTTACGAAGGCGGAGCTACTAAAGGAGATTTCCGGTTATCGCGCGAAGAGCGTGATCCTCACCGGTGGTGAACCGACGATTCAGAAGGGAATGGCCGAGCTTGTGGCGGCGCTCAAGGATCGCGGTTATTGGATTGCCGTTGAGACAAATGCCACGAATGATTTTGACGCGGCACCATGGCTTGTATTCGTCGATTACATCGCCTGTTCTCCGAAGCTGGAATTTCCTGAGGCGGTGAGACTTTCGCGGGCGGACGAAGTACGCGTCGTCGCATCGAGCGAGTCGGTGGTCGAGTTCTGCCGCGGACTGATGAAGAGAATCGAAGCGACTGATTATTATGTCTCGCCGTGCGATCACGACGGTGAGATTGATTTCGCGACCGCGAAGTCCGTTCTCGGGCAGCTCGCCGGTTGGTCGCTTTCGGTACAGCTCCACAAAATCCTCGGCTTCCGATGAATGTTCAATCGTGATATGGTAATATACAACCCAAACGCAAAGAATTATGGAAAAGAAGACTAATGAATTCAAGGCGGAGATCGCGGAAATGCTCGATCTCGTCGTCAACTCGCTCTACTCGAAGAAGGAGATCTTCCTTCGCGAACTCATCTCCAATGCTTCGGACGCGATCGACCGCGCGAAATTCCTGTCGCTGACTGATAAGGCGCTCGTTGCGGACAATCCCGACTGGAAGATCGAAATCGCCGTCGACAAGGACGCGAAGACGATGATGATCTCCGACAACGGCAGTGGCATGGACGCAGCGGATCTCGAACAGAACCTCGGCACCATCGCCTCAAGCGGCACCAAGAAGTTCCGCGAGATGTTGAAGGAGAAGAAGGGCGCCGATCTTCCGGAACTGATCGGCCAGTTCGGCGTTGGTTTCTACGCGGCGTTCATGGTGGCGGACAAGGTGCGCGTAGTTTCCAAGAAGCGTGGCGGCACCGCGGCGTTTCAGTGGGAGAGCGATATGGGCGGCTCCTATACGATAGAAGACGCCGAGCGTGAAAATTTCGGCACTTCGATCATGCTGCATTTCCGCGAGGATCAGTCCGAGTATCTTGACTACTGGCGCGTCAGCGATCTCGTCAAGAAGTATTCTGACTTCATCGCCTATCCGATTTACTTTCGCGATCTCGTCCTTCCGAAGGACGAGAAGGAAGAGGACAAGAAGCGCCGTGAGGAGCGTGAGGCGAAGGCGCTCAACACGCAGGTCGCGCTTTGGAAGCGGGCGAAGAAGGATGTCAAGCAGGAGGAGTACGACGAGTTCTACAAGCACCTCACCCACGACTGGGAGGCTCCGTTTGAGACGATTCAGTTTTCGGGCGAAGGCGCGGTAGAGTTCAAGGCGCTTCTGTTCCTGCCGAAGAAGGCGACAATGGAACTTTTCATGCCGCAGCAGAAGCGCGGACTCTCCCTCTACGTCCGCAACGTCTTCATCGGCGACGACATCGAGATGCTGTTGCCGAGCTGGCTGAGGTTCGTCAAAGGCGTCGTCGATTCCGCGGATCTGCCGCTCAACGTTTCGCGCGAGATGTTGCAGGACGATGCCGTCATCCAGAAGATCAAGAGTGCGGTCACGAAGAAGGTGCTTTCGACGTTGGAGTCCATCAAGGAGAAGGACGCCAAGCGCTATGATGAATTCTTCGCTACGTTCGGTACGGTGCTGAAGGAAGGCGTCCATACCGATTGGGAAAACGCCGACCGCATCAAGAAGCTCCTGAAGTATCCGACGGCCCGTGGAGAGTCCGGCAAGCGTGTCTTTCTCGAGGATTACGTCAAGGATATGGGGTCCGATCAGAAGGACATCTACTACATTCTCTCCGAGCGCGAGGAGGACGCGCGGCGGGCGCCTCAGCTCGAGGCCGCGCGCAAGCACGGATGCGATGTCCTCCTGTGGTGCGATCCGGTCGATGAGTATCTTACCGAATCGATGCGCGAGTTCGAGGGCAAGAAGTTCGTTGACATCGCCAAGGGTGAGGTCAAGTTCGGCAGCGAGGCCGAGCAGAAGGCCGAGAAGGAGGCGAGCGACAAGGCCGCCGAGGAACTGAAGGGATTCATTGCCGCGGTCAAGAAGGAGTTGGATGCGAAGGTCTCCGACGTGCGCATCTCCACGCGGCTTACGGACTCGCCGTTCTGTCTCGTCGCCCAGGAGCATGCGATGTCCGCCTCGATGGTGAGGATGATGCGGGCGATGCACCAGGAGGTGCCGGATGAGAAGCGCATCCTTGAGATCAATCCGACGCATCCGCTCGTGAAGAAGCTTGCCTCGCTCGAAGGCAAAGACCTGACTGATGCGGTGACGCTTGCCTACGATACGGCGCTGGTTGCTGAAGGTTCGCCGATTGCGGACGGGGCAAGGTTCGCCGCGCTTATCTCGCAGTTGATGCTGAAGTGAAAAGCGCGTTTACCATAAACGTCGAATACGGACTCCTCCGCGCGGCCTCAGCGGTGGTGAACATCATCCCCTATCGTGCTGCCGCGGCACTTGCTCGTGTCGCGGCCACGGTGGCGGTTCGAGTCGTTCGCTTCCAGCGCCGGCGAACGCTCTCGCGCATCTCCTCGGTCTTCCCGGAGAAAAGCAAGAGTGAATGTCTCGAGATCGCCATCGGCTCGCTTGCGAACACGCTGTTGACTGGCATGGAGATGATGCGTGCGTCGTCCCTCGACCGTGACTGGATGGATCGTCACGTTGTGGATGGTCCGAAGTACAAGGATATTCTGCAGAAACTTGTGGACGAGGGCAAGGGCGTGGTGGTGATGGTGCCGCATACGGGCAATTGGTACATGGCGGCATGGGCGATGGCGAAGTACGGGCTCAAGCTTTTTTCAATTGCCGCCAGACAGCGCAATCCGAAGCTCAATGCCTGGATGGAAAGGCAATACGGAGAAATCGAAGTATTAGATCGCGATCGCCGCAATACGCTGGTAAAGATCAAGGAAAGACTGCAGGCGGGTGGGGTGTTTGCGATTCTTCCGGATCTTCGGATTCGCAAGCCTGATATTTCCGCGCCGTTTCTCCGCGGCATAGCCAATGTTTCGCACTCGGGAGCGATGTATGCACTCAAGACCGGTGCGCCGATCGTGGTTGCTGCGATGCGTCGCGAAGGAGGCCGTCATGTCTTCGCCCATCTCGCGACCTTGCGTCCCGAGGGCCGCACGGCAGAAGACCTTACTCGTGAGGCGTTATCGCTTCTTTCCGACTTTGTCCTTGCTCATCCCGAGCAGTGGTACTGGTACAACAAGCGTTGGATTCTCGAACCTCCGGAATGATTTATGGTATAATACGCAGACAAAACATCAAGGAGAAAATTAATATGTTCAAGTATTTGCTCGCCGCGGTTGCGGCTGTTACCGTTGCTTCCGGACTTTCCGCCGCGGATATGAAGATCGGCGCCGTCGATATGCTGGTGCTCGTCAAGAATCATCCTAATTACGAATCCAACAAGGAGCTCTTGACTTCGACGGACAAGGATTACCAGAAGAAGCTTGAGGCGATCAAGGCGGAGGGCGAGAAGTTCCAGGAAGAGGGCAAGAAGCTTGTGGAGCAGATGCAGAGTCCGATGCTTGCTGAAAAGGCCAAGAAGGACATCGAGAAGCAGCTGATGGATCTTCAGAAGAAGCTTATGGGCATTGAGCAACGCTATCGTTCCGAGGCGATGCGTTGCCGTCAGGATCTGCAGGATCTCGAGGGGCGTCTGCTCAAGACCACGACCGATGATCTTCGCAAGCGCATCAGCGCCTATGCCGACAAGAATGGTTACGATCTCATTCTCGATGCTTCGACCACTCCGTATGTGAAGGACGCGTTCAACGTTTCGAATGCAATTCTTCGCGACATGGGAGTCGATCCGGCTAAAATCAAAAAGAATGAAAGCAAGTGAACTCGCTCGCGTCCTCGGCGGCAAGCTTGAGGGCGCAGACGTAGAACTCATCGCCTGTGGCGGCCTGGAAGAGGCGCGTCCGGGCGATTTGAGTTTCTGCAAGGACCGCAAGCATATAAAGCTCGTACAGGCGACCAAAGCGTCCGCAGTGTTGCTGCCGCCGGACTGGACGGACGGTGCGCCTTGTGCGATCATTCGCGTTGAAGATCCGAACCATGCCTGCATGGCCGCGGCGAAGATCTTCGCTCCGCCGGAGCCGGTGCGTGCGCCCGGGGTGCATCCGAGCGCAATCGTAGATCCTTCGGTTGTGATGGGCGAAGGAGTTCATGTCGGACCCTTCACCGTCATCGAGAAGGGTGCGGTAATCGGCGCTGGAGCGGTTATAGAAGCGCAGGTCTTCATTGGCGAGGGGTGCAAGGTCGGCGAGCGCACGCACATCTATCCGCAGGTCACGTTGCGCGAGGGCACGATTCTCGGCAAGGACTGTATCATTCATTGCGGTGTGCGGCTTGGCGGTGACGGCTATGGCTTCAATAACGGACAGCGCGAGGATGGATCCATTTTCATCGAGAAGATTCCGCAGCTNNNGCATCGTCGAGATCGGTGACGGCGTTGAAATCGGTTCGAATACGACGATTGATCGCGCGCGCATTGGCCGCACCTACATTGGTCCGATGACCAAGATCGACAATCTCGTTCAGATCGGGCATAACGTCAAGGTCCGAGGTTTTTCCGGCCTCATCGCGCAGAGCGGCGTTGCAGGTTCAACCGAGATCGGCGCGGGCTGTCTCATCTGGGCGCAGGCAGGAGTTTCCGGACACATCAAGATTGCGGACGGTGTGCAGGTCGGTCCGCAGGCTGGCGTTTCCAAGTCGCTCGACGGCTCTGTCAAGTATGTTCTCGGTGCACCGGCCGAATCGAAGATGGATTTCGGTGCTCGCATTCTGCTGCCGCGGATGGTCGAGAAACTCAAGGCCGAGGTGAAGTCCCTCAAGGAAGAACTCCGTGCGCGTTCCTGACGATAAGACCGTCGTTTTCACTTTCGCTTCGCATCCGACGGCGACGCTGGCGCTCAGGTGGACCGCCCGCGTTACCTTCCCTGCCGGCTCTGATGGGTCGGCGGTTTTTCCGATTGAGATCATCGACGGAGAGGATAAGCCGGTTAACGGCTTTTTCGATTTCGCGGGACAGCATCTCGCGGTGAAGGACGGACATGCCGAGATTTCGGCGGCCGATTTCCTACGCGGCAAAAGCGAGGTTCCGCTCTGGCTCAATCGCGATGGCATGCCGCCGATTCCTGGCGGGCTGACCTTTGCCTGACAGCAAGGATGAAATTCGATCTGCATATCCACTCGTGCCTGAGTCCGTGCGCGGACCTCGGCATGAGTCCACATGACATCGTGGAGCGCGCCTTGGCGGCGGGTATGGATGGGATTGCGCTCACCGATCATCAGTCCGCCCGTAATACTCCGGCAATTGCCGAGTGTGCGCGGCGGGCGGGACTCAAGGCGCTCTACGGCATGGAGGTGCAGACTGCGGAGGAAGTTCACACGCTGGCGCTATTCGATACCGTGGAGCAGGCGTTGAAGATGACGGATTTCGTATACGAGGCGATGCCCAAGCGCGTTAATGATCCGGACACTTTCGGTGACCAGCCGGTGGTCACCTGGGATGACGATATAGTCGAGATGGAGTGGCGCATCCTCGCCATGAGCTGCCGCCGGCTCATTCCCGATATCTCGGCAAAGGTGCACGAGCTTGGCGGACTCTACATCGCTGCGCACGTAGACCGTCCCAACTTTTCCGTCCTCGGCACGCTCGGTGACATTCCGATGGCCCCTGACGGCTCCCATTATTTCGATGCGGTCGAGCTTTCGCGCACTGCCGATGAAAGCGCGTGGCTTCCTAAAGTTGCTGGCTATGCCGTAACCCGGAGCTCCGACGCTCATAACCTTGACGATGTCGCGCTTGTCTGGACAGAGTCCCCGCAGACGGAGTTTTCGGTCGCCGGACTCAAAAAGATATTCTCTCAACATCAAACCACTCTCTCCCCGCGCCTCACTAAATTTTAAATCCCCTCTACCCTCTACCCTC
>DCIL01000036.1:11955-12075 GCA_002315875.1 Verrucomicrobia bacterium UBA1727
CCTCTATCCTTTCCCCCTCCCATGACCCTCTCCGAATTATCTTCCAAAGTCAACGGTACCGTAGTTATCGATAATCCCGACGCCGTCATAAATTCCGCCTACGCGAGCGACCTCCTGTCG
>DCIL01000036.1:12120-12474 GCA_002315875.1 Verrucomicrobia bacterium UBA1727
CGGTGCTGATTACCATTCAGAACCATCTCAACACTATCGCCGTCTGTTCGCTCGATGGTATCGAGGCGATTGTGATCTGTCATTCGCGGCCGATTCCCGATGATATGGCGGAGGCTGCGAAGCGAGAGGGCGTGGCGATCGTCGTGACCCCGATGTCGCAGTTTGAGGCGTCCGCGGCGCTTTCCGAGCTACCGCCTTCAAAGAAATGAATTTTGTTATAATACGCAGTCATGAACGAGAATTGGAATAACATTTACGAGATCCTCGAGCGCAATGCCCGGGAATGGCCGAACGATACGGCGTTGGTGGAGATCAATCCTCAGGAACTTGAGGCGCGGCATACGACGTGGCGCG
>DCIL01000038.1:0-6690 GCA_002315875.1 Verrucomicrobia bacterium UBA1727
CTTTGACGCACGACCGGTCTATCGTCTCAGTCTATGGTTGCACGCTCTCCTTTTCATCAAAGGGATTGACGAGAGACAAGCCCTCGAACCGGAAATCGTCCACATTCCGCGTGACCATCGTCATGCCGTGCGCGAGTGCGGTCGCGGCGATTTGAGAATCGGTGACGGACGGTTTGCGTCCTTTGGCAATGCCATCGCCCATCAACCGACCCCATCTGTCGGCAATGATTTCATCGATACCAAGAATTCGTCCTGCGAATTCTCTTAGCACAGTTTCGTCTATCCAGGAATCAAGCAATGTTCGTTGCGTCAAATCCCTTGCCGCAGTAGCACCTTTGCGGAGTTCACCGAGCGTCACGACGGAAATACAGAGATCTGTTAGTGGAACCGAGGAAAGCCAATCCTTCAATCCGGCATTGGGTCGACGCTTGCGTGTCTCCGATACGACACAGGTATCAAGCAGGTATTTCACACCAACTCCACCTCACGACCATAATCCTTCACACGATCAAAGATGTGCATCTCATCATCATCCAACAGAGGTCCTCCCTCACGAAGCGCACGAAAGAGGTCCGCCCCTGTTTTCGGGGGAGCAGAAAGCCCATCGTCCGCAACAGCGTCCGTCGGCACGTCTTCGTACTGCATCTGCGTCGTAACAAAGGCAAGCACGATCGCATTGACCTCATTTTTAAAACGGATACCGCGACGTTCGATGTATTCCGTCGCCTTCTGCGGCATATCAAGTGTCATCGTATAGCTCATTACCCCACCTCCATCGCTGAATGTTTGCCGTTATGCTTGATGTAGCCATTCGTAGCCTCGCTTCTTTCAGGGCATAGAACCCCAAAACAGGCAACGTGGATATTATAGCAATTTTAGAGATCTAAAATCAAGTTGGTTGCTGCCGCAGGACAAGGCGACGACTTTCAGAAACGGCGGACTTTGAACTTCGCGGCACCCTCTATCGGGAAGACATTCGCACCCCAGGGCTCATGCCAGGTGATGGACCCTCGCAGGCGATTTTCCGGATCGTAAATGCCATACTTCAGGTGCGAGATCCACGGCGGCACACCGGTAGTCTGTCCACCCTCGAAATTGAGCAGGTCAATCTGCACGTTGACGGGCGCGGGTCGATTACCGAAAAGGACTCCTCGCGTCGTTGAGAGAATCGTTCGGTTATGCTGCGCTACGAGCATTCCGATCTTTGACAGATGCGTCGAATCGTGGAAGACGACGGCCTCTTCGCAATTGTGCACGTAGAGGTGGTCGGCTACGATGTGCTCACCGAAGACGAAACCGTATTTGAAGCCCTGTACCGCGACATCGCGCAGGATCTGCTGATCGTTCTGATCGCCGGAAGCATGCAGTCCTACCGTGTGGCAGGGATTCTCGACGAGGTGCTTGCCAAGTTCCGTGTCGCCAACATTGTCATCGAGACAGAACTGACAGTCCTCAATGACAATGCGGCTGGCATGATGAAGGTTAGCGGCGGACGTAGTCGGGTACATCTTCTCCTTGTTAAGATGCGCGCGAATCTCGAGATTCTTCATCACAACGAGTCCCACCGAGAACAAGCCGTTGCAACTATTACCCTCAGGCGCGGCAATAACCGACCACGGACGCTCCTTCGGGTCATGCACCTCAGGCGCATCCCAGGTCGAGTGGAGCGTCGTATTCGGCATGCCCATCGTACCGAAACGCGTCGGCTTGAAATGATACTTCTCGCAGCCCTTCGGACGAACCTGATAGGAGTAGAGCAACTTGCAGGGCATTTCGCCCTCGAAGGCAATTGTCCGCCAACCCGCAGGGATGACCAGCTGCGCGCGGACGGGGCGCCCTTCGGAGTCCGTCTCGCGTCCCGGCGAGGCGATTAAGTAGCCATTGGTCGTATACGGAAAATAGACCTTACCACCGCCAGCAGCCGCCACGACATCTATCGCACGCTGAATTGCCGCGGTATCATCCGTCACTCCATCGCCCTTCGCGCCGTAACGCGTCACATCCGCGACAAACGCCCACGCCGAAGCGTACAGGCAAACTACAACTAACGCAATTATATTTTTCATGATTTCTATTGCCTACCTTTTCCCAGATAAGGTTGGGTCCAGGCGGTGCGGACCTTAGGATGGAGATTGGCAGAAAGGATCGCCGGCTCGTCCGATTCGATGCGCGCGCGGACGTAAAGGTCGTCCGCTTGAAGCGTATACGAGGCCGTCACGCGCTCGCCTGGATGACCGCTGACGCATTTCGCCGTTTGTCCGATTTCGGAACCGTAGAACGACAGATGACGCGTGCGCCCTTGCGGATTGTTTCCGTTGGGGAATTTAAGTTCGACCGTCCTGATTGGCTTCTCCGAGAAATTGCGCTTCGAGACGATGAACCTGATCTTAAACGTCACGCCCGGTTTCGAAGGCACACTGACCGTGAGCGTGTCTTTTCCGAAACGAATCTCGTCCAATTCCACTCCGCACGTCGCGTAATAGTCACCGCGATCCATCGCCTCGAAGAGCGACGATGGTGTAAGCTCCTTCGACCGCACCATTACCCAAGCATCGCCCGGTGTGCAAGATGTGTGCGGTTTAGCGGCATGGCCGTTCCCCGGATACCAGTGAGTGTCGTCCGAAGCGGTAGCGTAGAGCAGCTTTTCACCGCGCCGCGCCCGCACCGCATTGACCGTATCCCACAGCCGGTCGTTATACCATCCGTCATCGCCGATTTCCGACGGCATCGGAAATTCCGAACCGTTGTTGCACACTTCGAAGAAGCGTACGGACGGATTGGCTAGAAAATCCTCCGGCATATTGTCGAGCATGAAGGCGTGCGGATGATTGACCATGAACAGTGACGGATCACCGGAGCCGGCGACGGACGACTGATAGTCCCGAAAACTCTTCGCAAGCAGATCCTTCACCGAGATTCCCGGACGATCGGCGATGAAGCCGTCCCGCGCGACATCGTCGATCGGCTTCTGCACGTTGACGCAATTCATGTGAATGTCGTCGCGGCTCTTGCCGCTCATCATGTAGGTAAGCTCCGTGCCCTTCATGATGAGGAAGCGGTCCGCCTCACCGAACTTAGCGATCGTCTCGTCAATCGGCTGGAGGCGCACCTGCGTCTCACCCTTCGGACCCTTGCGCGTCCTAGCCCAGGGATACGCCTTCGCATAATGATCGAATACCGGCTGACTGACCGCAGGCGGCCACGGTCCGTCATTCGGCTTCACCGTGCGCCAGCAGTTAGTGTCCGAACCGATGCGATTGTGATCGGTGATCGCGAGAAAATCGAAACCGAGCGATTTGTAGGACGAGGCGCAGTCCTCGGGGAAGCCGCGTCCGTCCGACCAGTAGGTATGAGTGTGCAGCGCTCCGCGATACCAGCGGTCCTTCATGAGCCAATCAAGGAACCCATCGAGCAGCGCCGTACCTTCGGGAGTGTCGGAAAGGATGTCGAGTCCGTGGCACACGAGGCCCTTCGCCTTGCCGCGGCGTTCGGCAAGATAGAGGAAGCATCTGGAGCCGCCTTCACCAACAGCAATCATGTCCCCCTCGGCGATTCCGGCGACAGGCAATTCGCGTCCCCGCTTCACAAGCCGGAACCAGAGTTCGTCCAACACGCCGTCGTGCGGAAAATCCCCGAGCGCCGGATGCGGCCTCACGGCCATTCCGACCTGGTCACCCATCCACCACCAGCCGAGCTTGACGTTGCTTCCGCCGCTCTCACCGTCGATCGTCAGGAGGCGCTGTCCCCGCGCCTCCGCCTCACGCGCGGCCTTCGATCCGCTGCGCGCAATGACAATCTCCGCCTCGCTCGCCCGTTCCTCCGGTAGCAGATTTGAAAAACGACCCTTAAGACGCATTGCGATTCCGTCCGCGGCAAAAATGCGCGAGCCGTCCCTGACCTGCCGCCGCGGGAAAATCCACACCTTCCATCCGTTCTTGACGCCGCCCACCGAAACGGAGAACTCGGCACGGCAGGGCTTGGTCACCCGCGGCACCTTGACTTCAACGGACGCGAGATCCCGCACGGCGCCGAGCGCGATGTCGCCGACCTTGCAGGAGCCGGAGGCAAGGACGCGATCCGCTGTCGCGAGCTTCCATTCCGCCACGGCATCGACGAGCGACTTTGCCTCGTAATGCGCCATTCGGATCTTCGCCTGGAAACTTTCTTCGGACGAAAAGACCGCGCGTTCCGGCAGGAAGCCCACGAGCACGCAGGACGGCGAATTGAAGCGGGCGAAATCTTCGGCGGAGAATCCGCGGCGCTTCGTACCCCAGAACGGATCAAAGAGTCCCTGCGCCGAATACGCAGCCACCGCGCTATTCCAAACGACAACGTCCACGGCCGTCCAGAAACTATAGCCGCGGCAAAACGGATCTGCCCGCGCGCACTCGACTCCGCGTTTCTGCCAGACCGACTGCAACGCATGCTGCGCGTCCTGAAGCCGATCGCACCACTCCTCGCCGAGTCCGTAACGCGCAAGCCAATCGAGACGCGCCTTGCGGATTCCGGAAAGGTCCCAGCAGCCGCTGAACTTGTCCTCAAGCCGCGTATCGAGCTTGACGCAGAGGTTCATGTATTCGTGGGTGACGAAGGGACGCTTAGGATCGAAACTGCCGCGCTTCCAGATTTCCGTCGGACCGCCGCAGTAATCGGACGATTCGGGCGGATTGAGCCACGGCTGGTTGCTGTCCTGATTGATCTTGAGCCGATCCGGATCCATCGCCTTCACATACTCGTGAATCCTGCGGTCGAGTACGGGACCGAACGATCCTTCGTTGCCCATCGAATAGACGCAGAACGACGGATATCGACGGTAGTTGCGCCAGAGCTCGGTGACGTCCCTAAGCGGATCGAACGCGAAACCCTCGCAAGGAACGTCGCTGTAATAGGGGAGCTCCGCCTGAATCATGATGCCGAGCTCGTCCGCCGCCTCGAAATATTCTGGCAGTTCGCAATGCGTATGCAGGCGAACGAAATTAAAGCCGGCAGCACGCGCCTTCGCCAGATGCGCACGATGGACCGCACGATCCGCAGGACTCATCCCCTCAACCGGATAAACGAAATCGTCCCCGAAGCCGCGCAGATATATCGGTTCGCCGTTGAGATAGAAATCCCTGCCCTTCACCTCAAGTTTGCGCACGCCAAACCGCTCGTAACGCGTCTGAATAACCTGCCCGTTCGACACCAGCTCGACCTTGGCCGTGTAGAGGTTCGGCGAACTCGGCGACCACGGACGAAACGAGGTGAGGGGGAGGGAGAGGGAGATAGGCGAAGGTGAAGGTGAAGGTGAAGGCGAAGATACTGTTACGCCTTCAATTGTTGCGCGAACCTCAAAATCATTAACTCTGTGCCTCTGCGCCTCTGCGGGATCAACCTTCTCAACCCTCACTTCAACACGGGCCTCGCGCTTGTCGAAATCGCCTTTCACCCAGGCATCGTCGATGAACACCGCCGGAGTCGCCTCCAGTTCGATGTCGCGATAGATTCCACCCCAACGATGGACATTGCTCATGAGTCCTTTGCGGGACGGCTTGCGGTTATCGACATCGACAACGATCTTCGCTTCCTCACCCGGCTTTACGATGTCGGTTATCTCAAACTTCTCGGTGGCGCAATAGTTATCGATATGAGCGACCTGACGATCGTTCACCCAGATCCATGCAATCGACTTCACTCCGCCCACCTTGAGCCAGATGCGCTTATCCTTCCAGTCCGCCGGAATCACGACCTTTTTCCGATACCAGCCCTCGCCCATGTACTTGTTTCGCAGCGGCTTCGGCGAGCAGTCCCACGTCGGATCCCACGGCTCGGACGCACCGCGCTCGCCCACGCCTTGCGACTCCCAGCAGGCGGGAACCTGAATTTTCCGAGCGGACTTCCATTCCTGCTTGGCATTGAAATTTCCCCAGCATCCATTACGATTGGGCAAATCACGAGCCGGCTCCGAGAACTCCCATTCTCCACGCAGCGACATCACCGAGCGCGCATCCTGTCCCGTCACAGGATTAACCACCGCTGGATGCGAGGGAATTCCTCCCCAGGTCAAGGGCTTATCCGCGCAGACGGATTGCGCCGCGAGCGAAGACATCGCCATTGCCGCGCTCAGCGCGAAGAACTGAACCTTAACCCTCATATCCATATTCGTTGTCCTCCGAATTCAACCAGCTTACTTGAAAAGCGATCGGCAGCATTTTTCAAGGGCGGCCTTGCGCGCGTCGGCGGAAGCGACGGCGGACGAGATACGCTCGCGGTAGAGCTCGTGATCGATGCCGAGGCACGTTCCCTCGTGCGTCTTCAACGCGACCTGACGATCGGGATCGAGATTCGCGACCTCGACATCCTTGCCCTCGTAGAGCGCGGCGAACTGATCACGGACATTGTGATACGCGTCGCGCCACGGCATTCCCTCAGCAACCTTCCTGAGCGCCACATCGGTAGCGAACACGCCTGGCGTAAACGCGGCGCGGCAAATGTCGCCGTTGACCTTCATCCCCTTGACGACCTTCGCAAGAATGCGCAGCGTGGTGCGGACGGTATCGAGTCCCTTCATATACAGGAGCTTCGCGTCCTGCAAGTCGCGATTGTATCCACCGGGCATCGCATGAAGAAGCGCCAGTGCGGCACTCTGCCAGCCGATCACCTGGGCGGTCTTGCCGCGGACGAGTTCCAGCACGTCGGGATTGAACTTCT
>DCIL01000038.1:6717-13785 GCA_002315875.1 Verrucomicrobia bacterium UBA1727
GCGGCATGATCGAAGAGCCCGTGCAATACTCGCGCGGCAACTTGAAGTATCCGAACTCCGGCATCGAAAATAGAATCATGTCCTCGGCCAGTCGCGAAAGGACGCATATGAGCTGGGCAAGCGCGGACAAGAGCGACGCTTCGCATTCGCCGCGGGCCATGGACGCGCCGAAGCAGTTGTGGAGCGAACGCGCGAAGCCGAGAAGCTTCGTCGTGCGCGCGCGATCGAGCGGCAGCGGCACGCCGTAACCGGCCGCGCTGCCGAGCGGATTCAAATCAGCGAGCTTGTACGCCGCCTCGAAATTGACGAGCTGATCGAGAATCATCTCCGCATGTCCCGTCGCCCACATCTCAACGGTCGAGGGCATCGCAGGCTGGAGATGGGTGCGGCCGACCATCGGCACGGGGCCGACATCGAAGCCGAACGAGCAAAGCTCCGCGGCAAGTTCGGCGAGTTCCTTCTCGCAGCCGAGGATCTCGTCCTTCATGTGCAGACGCACGTCCACCGCGACCTGATCGTTGCGGCTGCGTCCGGTATGGATCTTCTTGCCGAGATCACCAAGTTCTTCGGTGACCACGCGCTCGACGGCCATGTGGACGTCCTGATCTTCAGTACGGATCTTGAACTTCGGATCCGCGGCAATGCGTCCGAGCGCCTTGCGAACCTTCGCCGCCTCCGCCTTGGTGACGATCGGACGCTTAAGTCCCTTCATCTCCGAAAGCATCGTCACATGCGCGGCGGTGCCCATGCAGTCCCACTTGACGAGCTTCATGTCGAGAACCGGATCCTCTCCGACGGTATAGTCGAGAACGTCCTGATCGATCGTATTGTCCGTAATGGTCTTCTTCATCGTCTTTCCTTTCGTGCCTTTTCCAAGGCGAGATTGAGCTTTAAATCGGCCTCGTCAAGCAGCGAACGGAGCTCGTCTCTCTCCATATCCCCCTTCGCCAGCTCGTTGAGAAAATTCATATAGCCGTACATCGCCGCGGAAAGCTCGTCTCCGCGTCCGCCGCCGAACACCGGCAACGTCTGGACCTTGAGCGCCGCCATCAGCCGGATCGTTGGATCCTGATCCGAGAGCGCCAGCGCCTCGCGGAAGGAAAGCTGGTGGTAGCGATTGAGGAACTTGAGATCGTATTCCGGCGGATAGAGATAAAGCCGCGAAGCGAAGATCAAGACATCGCGTTGAGAGGCGAAGCCCGGCTCAATGATCCTGCGCATCATCCTGAGGCCTTCCTCGTAATCGCCCTTGCCGCGCACGAACCAGTCCTCGAACTTCATCCGTTCGTCCGCAATCCGAAGCCGCGGATCCGCCGCGCGATAGGCATCGATCGCCGCGTCATCGGAAAGTTCCCGTTTCTCGACCGTGCGGTAAAAGGCCTTCACCAGTTCCATCCTGAACCGTGAGAGATCGGCGAAACCCGGTGCCTTGAGATAAAGCCGCGTAACTTGCGGAACGCTATTGGTATCGGCTCGCACCACGACTTCGGCATTGTTCGTACGGATGTCTCCGACGTACACGATGATCGCCGGCTTACGGTAGCGTTCTGGCCGCTTCGCGATGCCACTCCAAAGCGTGCTCACGGTATCCGCGGCAAATCTCGCAACCGGCGACTGGAATTCGCGACGCATGTCTTCGGGACACGAAGCATAGACCTTGATCATGCCGTCCGCCTGCGTGATCACCGGCGCGCGCATGCGCTCGATGATCTCGGCGCGGGTGAGCGCGAGCATCAGAACCGAGGCAACAATCGCGATTGCGTTCATCAAAATTTATCGTAAATCCGCTTTGCCTGACGGGCGACGGCCATTGAAGGATCGATCACCTTGACACCGGGACCCGCAACCTCTTCTATAAGCGGCTTCAACGTCGGGAAATGCGTACAACCGAGAACGATGCGATCTGCCCCCGCGCGGACGAGCGGTTCGATCTTCGCCCGCACGACATCCAGCAACCGCGCACGCTCGCGCATCTTCAGCTCACCAACCTCACGTCCCTTCAACCGTTCGACCTCAGTCACGAACTCATCGGCAACGGTGGCAATCACGGTGACATCCTTCGCAAAACGATCCTTCGTCTCGCGATAGAGCCGTCCGCCGAAAGTTCCAGCCGTCGCCAGCACCGCGACAATTCCGCTTTTCGTTTCCAGTGCGGCCGGCTTGATGGCGGGCTCGAGGCCGACGAACGGCACATCAGGATACTTCGCACGGAGATAGTCGATAGCCGCGGCAGTCGCAGTATTGCAGGCCACGACGATGATCGAGCATCCGCTTTTCAAAAGTCGCTTCACGCAAGCTTCAGAAAGCGCGACGATCTCCTCGCGCGGACGGTTTCCGTAGGGACAATGCTTCGAGTCGCCGTAGTATTCGGTCTCGGCTTCAGGACAGATCGACTGGAACGCACGGAGGATCGAAAGTCCGCCGACGCCGCTGTCGAAGAATCCCACCTTAACGCCCATCACGTTCCCTTCGCTCCGCTGACGATGCCCCACTCCACGAGCGGCTCGATGGGGAGTCCCATGATATTCTCGTAACTGCCAGAATAATGTTCCACGATCAAATCGCCGTATTCGTCGATATCGTAGGCGCCGGCGCGATCAGTCGGCTTCACGAGCTCGACATACTCCTCGATCTGCCTGTCTGTCAGCGTCTTGAAAGTAACCTCGGAGCGACAGACCTTCACCTCACCGTCGTAGGCGACTCCCGTAAAGACCGTATGCGTGTTGCCGCAAAGCTCCTTCAGGAAACGTCTGGCCTCTTCAAGATCTTTCGGCTTGCCGTAGATGCGATTGTTGAACCAAACGATTGTATCGGCAGACAGCACCTTCGTTCCTTTCACCGCGGCGCCCTTGGCAAGCGCATTCTCGCTCACGGTGCGTTCGGGATCATCATGAAAGGTAACTTCGGCGGCATCGCTCTTGACGATTGTAAAATCGACGCCGCAATCACGCAGGATCTTCGCCCGCCTCGGAGATCCGCTCGCAAGCGTCAGAAATTTTACCGGACCCTCACGCAGAATAGTGAGCACTCCGTCATCTGCAACCTTGACCACCGTCGAGGCAGTTCCACCCGGACTCATCCCGTCATCAACCACGAGGTCCGCGGAAAGTCCGATCTCCGAGAGCGCCGCTTCCGCGTCGGTCGCGGGACGTTGTCCGCTCATGTTGGCGCTGGTGACACGAAGTGCGCCGCCGCAGGCGCGGATCAGAGAACGCGTCCATTCGTGATTCGGAACGCGCACCCCTTCACCCTGCGCGACAACGGTCAGCGCTCCCGGCCAATAGCGCGCTCCGAGCGCCGCGGCCCTTTCGCCAAGAAACTTCGCCGCACCTTCGCCATTGCACGCGAGCAAGGCGATCGGCTTTTTCGCATCGCGCTGCTTGACGGTATAGAGTCGCTCTACCGCGGCAGCGCACGAAGGCAGCGCGGCAAGTCCGTAAACCGTATCCGTCGGGATTACCGCGATGCCTCCGGACATCAGCGTCTCGACCGCGGCTGCGAGTCCTTCCGCATCTGACCTGACGAGGAGCATCTTCAGGAAAGCTCGTCGAGCTTGTGCGTCGGCCCGAAGACGATGAGCTTGTCGTCCGACTCAAGGACATCACTCGCCTGCGGGAAAATCACCGTTCTCGGATTCTTCGGATCCTCGGAGGAGCGGCGGATACAGAGGATGGTTATGCCCTTCTTCTTGCGAAGGTCGGCCTCGGCGAGCGTCTTGCCGCGCACGCCGTCCGGCACCGGCACCTCGGCGATGGAATAGCCCTCGGAGATCTCGAGGAAATCCAGGACCTGATGATTCGCAATCGAACGGGCGACGCGCATGGCACTGTCACGATCGGGATAGACGACGGAGTCCGCGCCGATGCGGCGGAGGATCTTGCCGTGCAATTCGCTCGTCGCCTTGGAGACGACGTTCGGCACGCCCAGTTCCTTACAGTTCGCGGTCGCCATGATCGAGGCCTCCATGTTGGAGCCGATCGCGACCACCACGACGTCACATTCCGCAAAGCCCGCCTCCTCGAGCGTATGCGGCTGCGTGGCATCGCCCTGAAAGGCGGTAACGTATTCGTTGGCCTGCTGCATCGCGGGACGGTTGCGATCCACCAGAATCACTTCCGCTCCCGAATTGGAAAGCGTCTCCGCGAGCGCCATTCCGAAGCGTCCCGCACCGATGATGCCTATGCGTCTCATGCCAGGTTCCTTTCAGTTATTCGGCAACGACCGCAGGCGCCAGCGCCTCGAAGGCGGTAAGCGTGCCGTCGTATCCGGAAAGCACCTCGTCGAGTCCCGCATGAACGCGCGGGAACTCCTTCGAAAGATGGTGGGCGAGCGCCGCCTTCTTATAGTCGATCGTCTCCGAAAGCTTAACGAAGAGCGCGGCGTGAATTAGCGCGATGGCGGCCTCGACGAGACGACGGGACGAAAGGTCGTGATATTCCTTGTCCTTCGTCTTCACGAACTCGATCGCCTGATCGAGTTTCGCGAGCAACGCGGTCATGCGAGGATGGTCAGGCGACCAGCCCTCGCCGAGGATGTCGTCAAGAACCTCATGGACGAGTCCACCGGTAACGCCCGCGCTCGCCGCAAGCACCTGCAACTGCGAAGTGCCCTCGTAAATGGTGGTGATGCGGCTATCGCGCAGATAACGCTCGCACGGATAGTCCTTCATGTATCCCGAGCCGCCCATCACGCTGATCGCGTTCATCGCCACGCGCATAGACATCTCGGAGCCGTAGAATTTCGCCATCGGCGTAAGCATCTTGTTGAACGCCGTGTACTTCTTCATGCGCGGACGGACCGCCATCGCCTCGGGCGTGCCTTTCAGCTTCTCGAATCTGCGGGTGAGCCCGTTCTCGAGATCGACCGACTTTGAGGCATAATAGGTAAGCGCACGCGCCGCCTGAACCTCAACGGACATCGTGGCGAGCAGGTCGCGAAGCGCCGGAAAGGTATCAATCGCGACTCCGAACTGCTTGCGCGAGGCGGCATACTCGCGCGCGGCACGATAGGCGGCCTCTCCGATGCCCGTGCCCTGCGCGGCAATACCCATGCGCGCACCGTTCATCAGCGCCATGACGTAGGTGATGAGTCCGCGTTTGCGCAAGCCGATCAGCTTCGCAGGCGCCTCGGTAAAGGTCATTTCGCAAGTCGGGCTGCCATGGATGCCGAGCTTGTTCTCGAGACGGCGCACCTTGACCCAAGGTCCCTTCTCGACCAGCAGGCAGCTGAGGCCGCGTCCGTCACTGAACTCGGGCTCGGTACGCGCCAGGACGAGCAGCACTTCGCCGCAGCCGTTGGTGATGAAGCGCTTGACGCCGTTCACGCGCCAGACGCCGTCCTTATCCTGATAGGCGGACGTCTTGACGCTCTGCAGATCGGACCCGGCATCGGGCTCGGTAAGCACCATCGCACCGGTCCATTCGCCAGAGACGAGGCGCGGCACGTAGTCCTTCTTCATCTGCTCGTCGCCGAACATGTTGATCGTCTCGGCGATTCCCTGAAGTCCGAAAAGATTCATCAGCGAGGCATCGCCGCGGGACACCATGTCGTTGCAGGCGGAAAGGACCGTGCAGGGCATGTTCAGTCCCCCGAGATAATACGGAATGGTAACGCCCATGAGTCCGGCCTTGCCGAAGAGATCTATCGCCAGCTTCATGCCGGGTGCACGCGTCACCTCGCCGTTCTCCTCGAGCGTATTGCCAAGCTTGTCCGTCTCCTCCGCCAGCGGCGCGATGCGGTTGGCCATGATGTCGCCGCAGACCGAGAGCGCACGCTTGTAGTTGTCGATGGCGTCCGCCGCGTCCTTGGGCGCGAACGGGAATTCGGAAGCGTAGGAAAAACCGTCCTCAAGCAATTCCGCGACCTCCGAAAGGTCGAGTGCGTCAATCGTCTTCTCGATGTCCTGATTGTCGTGGTAGAAGTTTGCCATTGTATCCCCCTGACCTGAAGTTTGAATTTTCAAATGACCGAAAGCATTTCCGCCGCGGATGCTACGCGCGCGTCTGCCGCAGCAAGTTCGTCCTGCGTGCCGTATCCCCATTCGACGCCGACGGATCTCACGCCGTTCGCGGCAGCCGCCTCAAAATCAAGCGCCGTATCCCCGACGAGCACTGCGTCCGCAGCAGAAATGCCGCGCTCTTCCATCACCAGCTTAAGGAGCGCCGGCTTGCGCAGAACACCGATCGGATCGTCCCGATGCATGTCGCCGGCATAGACGGCATCGAAAACGAGGTCCCATCCGAAATGCCTCGCCATCGCCGTCGCACCGACGAAACGCTTGTTGGTTATGATGTAGACCTTATCCCCACGCTCGCGAAGCTTGCGCACCGCGTCCAGAACGCCGGGATATTCACGAGTGAGCGGGAACCCGTCGTGATCGTAATGACGCGCGAAGAGCTCGCGGATGGAATCCGCAAGCTCCTGGGTGTAACGATCGGGAAAGAGAATCCGCGCCATCTCGTCGAACGGCGGACCCGCCACGAACTTCTCGTCGAAATCGGGACACTCCATGCCCAGATCGCGGAGCGCGGCCTTCCAGGAGCCGCGGATGTCCGGATCGGTATCGGCCAGAGTGCCGTCGAGATCGAAGAAGCAGTGCATCAGCGGCCCACTGCCTTCCGATAACGGGCGATGAGCTGATTGGTGGAGCTGTCGTGCTTCATCTCCGGATCCTTAGCCGTAAGATCCTTGAGCACGCCCTTGGCGAGCACCTTGCCGAGCTGCACGCCCCACTGGTCGAACGAGTAGACGTTCAGGATCACGCCCTGGGTGAAGACCTTGTGCTCGTAGAGCGCGATGAGCGCACCGAGCGTCTCGGGCGTAAGTTCCTCGCAGAGAAGCGAGTTGGTCGGACGGTTCCCATCGAAGGTCTTGAACGGCACGAGATTTTCCGGCACGCCTTCGGCGCGGCACTCTTCGGCCGTCTTACCGAACGCCAGCGCTTCGGGCTGGGCGAAGAAGTTCGCCATCAGTTTGTCATGGAGATCGCCGATCTCGTTGTGCGTCTTCGCGCAACCGATGAAATCGCAGGGAATGAGGTGCGAGCCCTGGTGGATGAGCTGATAGAAC
>DCIL01000038.1:13822-14021 GCA_002315875.1 Verrucomicrobia bacterium UBA1727
GTGCCGGGCTCGCCCCACTCGATGGGACCAGTCGCATACTCGACGACGTTGCCGTCCTTGTCGACGCTCTTGCCGTTCGATTCCATATCCATCTGCTGCAGATACGCCGGGAAGCGCGAAAGATACTGGTCATAAGGCAGGCAGCAGTAGGTCTCGGCACCGTATCCGTTGGAATAGAGAATCCCGAGAAGCGCCATCA
>DCIL01000038.1:14185-14331 GCA_002315875.1 Verrucomicrobia bacterium UBA1727
AGAACGGGAACATGTTCGCCGGCGAAATGCCGAACTCGGTCACTTCCTTCTCCGCAGTGGAAAGCGCCACGAAGTGCTTCGCGACGTCCGCCTTGTCCCCCAGCTGCTCCTTGAACCACTTCTTCGCGGCCTCGGCGTTGGACATC
>DCIL01000038.1:14434-16723 GCA_002315875.1 Verrucomicrobia bacterium UBA1727
CGTTCGAGACGAAGAAGAACTTGAGCGTGCGCTTGGCATAGGGCGTCAGCGCGATATTGGCCATGACGGGACCGAGATCGGAACCGCCGATGCCGATGTTGACGATGTACTTGATGCGTTTGCCGGTGCAGCCGAGCCATTTGCCCTTACGGACGAGATCAGAGAAATCGCCCATCTGCGCGAGCACCTTGCGCACCTCCGGCATGACATCCTTGCCATCGACGAGGACCTGCGCCTTGGGATCGCAATTGCGAAGCGCCGTGTGGAGAACCGCACGGTTCTCGGTCATGTTGATCTTCTCGCCGGTGAACATCTTCTCGATCTCTGCCTTGAGGTTGGACGCCTTGGCGAGTTTCACGAGCGACTTCATCACGTCCGCGTCAATGCGGTTCTTGGAATAATCGAGGAACCAACCCGCCGCTTCCAGCGAGAATTTCTCCGCCCGCGCCGGGTCTTCCGCAAAGAGCTCCTTGATCGTCTTCTTGTTCGAGACGCACATCGCGTCATCGAGATACTGCCACTTTTCGTTTGTCATAGTGATATTCCTTTGAAAATTTATGATATTATACCAAAAATCCGGGTTCTGAATTGGGGATTGATCGGCGCCTTCACTTCACAAAAACGTTCATGGAGGAGACGGAGCCGTCCGGTTTCTTCCAGGTAAGGCGGTATTTGCCGCGGAAACCGCGGAAGCGAATCTTACCCTCGGCGTCCGCCTTGACCTCGGTCTTCGTCTTCCATTCACCGTTGATCAGTTCGTCGAGTGCATTGTAGGCGGGCTTCTTCTTCATGTCACGGGTGAAGAGTCCGGAAACGAGCGGCTCGCCGTAGACGCCTCCGCCATCAACCGTATTCCACCAGGTGATGCCCATCGTCTTCGCGTGCGAGAACCACTTGCGGTAGGTATTGCGGGTTAGTACGGCCTGAATCTGGCGACTCGCTTCGTCCGCCCCCGGCGAGGTGATGGTGATCTCGGAGACGTGGATGCGCTTGCCGGTCTTGGCGACGGCATCGAGCTTATCCTGAATCGTCTTCGGAGTTCCGATCCAATTGACATTTGACGCCCCTTTGGCAAGCCGCATGCAGTCGTTAGTGTTGAAGATGTGCATCTGGCAGCCGACGATGTCGATTTTCGCGCCTTCGGCCTCAAGTTGGACGATTTGCGTACGCAAATCATCGCCGACCACGAAGTCGTTGATGCAAAGGTCTGCGGACGGCTTCATCGCCTCCTTGGCGTCCAGTAGCGCGTGGAGCGGATAATCCCCGGGCATGATGCCATAACGCAACGTCTTCCAAACGGGGAGCCCAGTACGCGCCTTCCAGTAGGTCATCCAGTCACAGCAACTTTCGTTCACCACGTCCCAGCTGTCCACGACCGGACCGAAATCTCGTCCGACGTCCATCACGCGCTTGCGGAAGATTCGCCGCATCTCCTTTGTGAAGACAGGCATTTTCTCCGCGATCTCCTTCTCGCTCATCTTACCGTTGAGTTTCTTCCACGCCTCACTCCACGGTTTCTGAAAACCGTAGCCCTCTCCGGCGCCCGCACGCTCGCGAACGAGGAAGTCCGCGTGATTCGGAATTCCCAGCTCCTCAAGAACGCGCTTCTCGTTTTCGGGACAATACCAGTCGTAGATCCAATACGGCTTGGCCGTTCCCCAGACGAGGATGTGTCCGTGTATGCGGACTCCCTTGGCCTTGAGGAAATCAATCACCGGACCGGGGGCGGGACGTCTCCAGTACTTGTGATGTTGCGCCGCCTCAAACGACATCGCATTCCAGTACTCCTCCTCGTCCTCGACGCCGCCTACCGCCCGGAGCTTGCCAGGAATCGGCTCGTAATCCTTCCAATAGAACGCTACCGTCGCCTGGTTGAAGATGCCGCCCTTGCCGTAGCTCGCCTTGTAAGCATCGTTATACTCCGTTTTTCCGAGCTGATTGAAGTTAAAGATGTGCGCACCGAAATGAAACGCGTGATCGAGTTGTTCAACCGTGACCGAGGTCCCCTCGGGCACGGACGCACCATCGAGCTTAACCTCGCAATCGGCCTTGCGGTTGCGCTCGATGTCCGCATCGATCTTCGCCTGCTCCTCGGCATTCCAGATCTTCCAGTAGGCCTCGCTCATCACGGACTCCTTGCATCCCGACGGCAGTCCGCGGTTTTGCTGACTCGCGCCATAAGCCGCCACCGCAGTCAGAAGAACAAATCCAGCGGATATCAGTCGGCACTTCGTATCGTTCATATTCATTGTATCATTCCTTTCAATCCCGCCAGCAAATTTCCAGCGC
>DCIL01000061.1:0-17515 GCA_002315875.1 Verrucomicrobia bacterium UBA1727
GAACGTGGAAAGTCGGGTTAACCGAACGAGCGACATCGACCTCATCAACATATGCGCGCGATGATTTAGCTACAGAATTGCCATCTTGAAGCGTTTTTGCGAGTTCCACCTCATAGTCCGCCATCGGGGCGAGCCAATCGCAAAGCGCAATGCCCGACCACGCGCCGAGTAGAATCGACACGCAAATTACAATGAGGTAAGACAGCTTGCTCATTTCAACATCACACGCCTTTCAAAATCGACTCCAAGGTATACTCGTTCATAGCAAATATTTGCAAAAGCTGTGCCAGCTTATGCAAAAGTTTCGGATAACTTGCTGGAATGACGCGAATTACGCCAAATACTTCTTCAGAGTATTGATCGAGATGCCAAGAGCGTTTTTAGCGGCCGTCTGATTATGATTGTATTTGTCAAAAACTGATTTAACATGCTGACGGACGGCTGTATCAAGATTATCGGGATAGGGCACATTCTTCGAACCAACCTCATGAGATGCCGAATCCGAGTCCCTGACCCACAGATCCTTGTTAATACGCTTGTGTTCTTCAAGAAGTTTTGCGAAGTCCGTCTCTTCCAGCGCGCGGGCGCGATCGAGGATGTTCAGAAGTTCGCGGACATTGCCTGGATAGTCATAATTCTCCAGATCCTTCAGCTGACGATTGGTGAGACGTCCCCAGCCCATATCCATCCAGAAGCCGTCCGCGATCTCGCCGATGTCCTCACGACGATCCCTGAGCGGCGGGACCTCAATGAGCACGGTCGAGATACGCTGATAGAGATCGGCACGGAACTTTCCTTCGCGCACGAGACGCGGCAAGTTCTTGTTGGTCGCCGCCACCAAGCGCACATCGACCCGAATCTCATCTGCTCCGCCCACACGGATGATGATTCCCTCCTGAAGGGCACGAAGCAACAACGCCTGCGCCTCCAACGGCATCTCAGCGATCTCATCAAGGAAGAGCGTGCCGCGATCTGCTCGCTCGAAGAGTCCGCGGGACTGCTTATCCGCCCCTGTGAACGCACCCTTCTCGTGTCCGAAGAAACGATCTTCGAGAAGGTCCTTGGCGACGCTTGCGCAGTTGAAGGCGACAAACGGACCCTTCTTGCGCGGACTTTGCATGTGAATCTGCTCTGCGATCGTCTCCTTGCCGGTGCCGCTTTCGCCCAGAATGAGCACGCGAGCACGCTCGTGCTTGGATATTTTCTGAATGTGCTTGCGAATATCAGCCATCGCCGAACTGATACCACCCAGCTCACGACGTCCGAACCGGACATAATCCTCGAACGCATCCTTGACCTTCGCTTCCCACAAAAGCGGCTTCACCCTCAGATAGAGCGAGACAATCGCCGCCTCGTAGATCGAGTCGTCACCACGGGTGCGATGCATGAACCCTGCTGCTTTGATCAGCGTCTGATACTTGCCGACCGCAGAATTGCGATCATCGACCTCCTTCGCGTAGGCACGATAAAAGTCGGCGCTCTCAGCATCAAGTTTGCCGAAGTAGGCATCAACCGCATCAACGAGCGACTCGCACGGCGCATCGAGAAGTTCGTCAAATCCGCGTTCGGCCGGGTCCGCACCTTCGATACACACCTCGGCCGCGAACTCCGGAGCGACCGGCATCGAACTGAGCCAGACCGTCTTCACCTTCTTCGCCTTGAGTTTTTTCAATGCCGCGAGAATCGCTCCGATGTTCATCTTGAGTCCGACGCCCAAAACATAAACTGCGGAATACTTCTCACCGCGTTCGGCCATCACGCTCGCAAGCTGATTCATCGATACGCCTGCCACGTCCGCCTTGCCGTTCAGCGCTTCCAGTGCGGCGGCTGCGGCAGCGACGTATTCGGGCTTGGACCATCCGGTGAGAATCAAATTCTTATTCATAGTTCTATTTTCCTCCGCATTGCCTTGATTTCTGAATGGGCGTGCTTGTCATCAAGCATCTTCTGCTTCTGACGACGGGACCGGCGGCGCTTCTGACGACGAAGCTTCTCTCGCGCCTGACGCGCCGCGGACTTGCGCTTGTGCTCGCGCTCGAGAATCTCCTCGGCGAGCATCCGCCGCGCCAGCCAGCGGTTTTCCTCGCGCGAGCGGGACTCACCGACTCGGACCTGAATGCCACTCGGCTCATGGACAAGCCGTACTACCGACGAGGTCTTGTTCGTCTTCTGTCCCCCGGGACCTCCCCCGAGAATGAACGACTCCTCGAGATCGTCTTCGAAGATCGAGGCCTCGTCCATCAGCTTCTTTATCTGTTCTATCTTATCTGGGCCCATTCTGGATAAGGTGTGCGGATTTCCACGGGATCGCCACTGACCGGATGATTAAAAGATGCCGCGAGAGCGTGAAGGCAGTGTCCCGTCTGATTCTCGATTGCAAAAGCCCCGTAAAGCCGGTCGTTTATGATGTGCATTCCCGCAAGCGCAAGCTGGGCGCGAATCTGATGCGTGACTCCCGTATAAATCGTCACTTCAAGTAGCGTTCGCTCCTCGTTCTCGACCGTCGTATAGCCAAGGGGACTGAATGCCGTCACCGCGTGCAGCGGCTTGAGCGCGGCAGGAGAAGTACTGCCGCTCATCCGTGAAGTGATCTTACGATCCTTGATGTCGATCATGCGGCAGAATGGCAAGGTCGGATCGTGCACGAGGTCGTTCTCAAGAGTTCCGCCTACTGCCACCGATCCCTCGACGAGAGCAAGATAGGTCTTCTTCACCGTCTGCGCCGAAAACTGAGCGCGCAGATTCTCGAACGCCGCGGCACTGCGAGCGACCAGGACGAGTCCCGAAGTGTCGGCATCGATGCGGTGCAACGCGCCGGCCATGAGCGGACGATCCCCGAGCGTCAGACATTCCGGATAGCGGGTCACCACCGCGTTCATGAGCGTTCCGGTCTCACTGCGCGTCAGCGGTTGCACCGGCATGCCACAGGGCTTGTCGAAAGCGAGCAAAGAGTCATCCTCGAAGACGGGACGCGGACAGCGTCCGTCGGGCATCACCGTATTGTCATCGACCTCCGCAAGCTCGATGACCTCAATCCGCTCACCACCCTTAAGCTTGTATCCCTTGTTGGTCAGCTGCCGTCCATTGACCAGCACCTTCCCCGCGGCAATCGCCTCCTTGACGAAGGCGCGGCTCGAAGAGGCAAATTGAGAAACAAGAGCGGCGTCAAATCTGGCGCCGCTTTTGTCGTTGATGAAAGTAAGATTTCGAATCATCAGCCAAACATCAATCGTAACGATCCATCACGGCCGGGGCGATCGGAGCGATGCCCTCCCAATTCTTATTGGAAGCCCACGGAAGATCGGTGTCTTCGGCGGTATCGGCGATGCAACCCGCGAGGACCGTGCCAATGACCGCTGCCGCGGCAAACTTAATCGCTAACTTAGCCATGTCTTGAAATTCCTCTATCAGTCCGCAAAGAGAATATCACCCGCGGCAAGCTTGGACTGCTCCCACGCGCCGAGGATATCGCAGACGACATAGGGCTTGCCCTTGACTTCCTGACGGAGACGCAGACGACCGACGAACTCACCGGCCGGACCCTTGAAGCCCACGCGCTTGACACCGAGCTCAATGGCCGGCAGCGACTGACTGAGATCATTACCCTTGAGTTCCTTCATCGCTTCCTCGGAGAACTGGACAATCGCGAACATGTTCTCGTTATCGGCCTCGATGATCTTGCCCTTGTCGCCGGCAGGAAGCGAATTGACCGCAACGCCCGCGCTTGCAGATTCAGCACCCTTGGCCTGAATCGATTCCTGCAGAAGCTTCTTGAGCTGATCAATGAGCTTCTGGGCCTTCGCCGTCTCTTCCTTCGCGGCCTCGGTCTCGTCCTTAGCGGTCGCGACCTCATCCTTGAGCGAGGTGATCTCGCCGTTGAGCTCGTCAATCTGGCTCTTCACCTTGACAACCTGATTCTGCAGATCGGTCTTCTCGGCCTCAACCTTCTTGATCTTCTCGTCCTTCTCGGCGCTGTCGACGAGCGCCTGACGCGCCTGGGGCTTGACCTTGTTGAGCTCACCGACGACGGACTCAAGTTTGCCGCGCAGATCGGTCAGCGCCGCACGAGTGGTGTTGAGACGGCTCTGCTGGGTCTTGGACGCTTCGAAGAGCTGATTGAGCAAGTCGTCTTCGGTGCCCTTGCCGCGCTTCAGCGGCTCGTTGCCGTCCATCACCGGCTTGCCGTCGAAGTCGAGCACGTAGACCGTGCGGAGCTGCTTGCGCTCTGACTGACCGTCCCAATTGTAGGTCTCGAGATTCGCCTGCTCGAGCGAGCCGTTGTACTCGTCAAGCACGTTCTGCATATCGGGAGAATCCACAAGCTTCGCCTCGACCGGAGAATTATCCTTCTTGATTTCGAACGAAGCGTCCTTCGCAGGATCGCCCTTCTCGACGGTGCGGGCAATCTTGACGATATAATCCTCCTGCATGCGATTGCGGTCCGTAAGCTCGGATCGTTTGGCATTCATCTCCAATTCAAAGAACAGCGCCGCGCCCGCAAGCGCAAGAAACACGTAGACGAGAACGTGCAAAACTTTATTCATTATAGAAGTTCCTTCTTACTTTCAAGTGGAATAATACTAAATTTCTGATGGATATGCAAGGGGTCAACCAGCGGCGACGGCGAGGGCGGCGTAGTCCCCGATGTTCTCGCCGAGGCCAGCGGGCACGATTCGACAGACCTTCCGCGAGAGGGAAAGCGCCTCGCGATCGAGGATGGGGTCGACAATCTTCATGAAGAGATCAGCATTGCGCATGAAAACTCCGCCAAGGGAAATCACCTCTGGATTCAAGATATCGATCGTGAAGGCAAGGATGGTCGCGAGCTTCTCGGCCGATTCACGGAAGACCGAGACAAAGAACTCGTCCCCCTCGCGCACCTTCGCGAAAACCTCTTTGGTCGTTATCTCGCCGAGGTCGAGACCGCGCTCGGCGGCACGGATCTTCGCGAGCCGCGCGATGCCCGCCCCCGAACAAAAGCCCTCGGCACTGCCTTCCTTGTTGTAGCCGACGGGACCAGTCGGCGCAAGTCGGATGTGACCGATCTCACCGGCGTTGTCGTTCGTTCCGGAATAGAGCTTGCCGTCCACGATGATGCCGGCACCGAGTCCAGTGCCGAAAGTCATGAAGACCATGTTGCGCGTGCCGCGTCCCGCACCGAAACGGTACTCCGCAAGCGCGCAGGCGTTGGCATCGTTCTGAAGCCGCACCGGAAGCTTGAATCGGGACGAAAAGAAATCGCAGATCTCAACGTTGTCCCACCCGGGAAGATTCGGCGGCGAGAGGATTACGCCGCGCACCGAATCGAGCGGACCCCCACAGCTGATGCCGATCGCCTCGATCGCACCCTTCTCGGCAAGGGACTTCTCAAGCCGCCGCGCGAACTCGTCGAGGACGCCGCGCCACCCGAGACCGGCGGTCGGGAACTCCTCGCGCGAGAGAATTCGAATCTCGCCGCCTTCCGACTCGCCAAGCGAAATCGCACACTTGGTGCCGCCGATATCGAGTCCGGCAATCACTTGGCAATATCCTCGAACGCCTTGCTGATCTTAAGGAGCTTTTCCTCTTCGAAGCCGCCGCAGATGAACTGCACGCCGACAGGAAGCTTCGTGTCGGAGGTGAAGCCCGCGGGGACCGCACTCGCACAGACGCCGGCAAGCGCGCTCGGAATCGTATAAAGGTCGTTCAAGTACATCGTGAGCGGATCTTGGTTGGCACCGAACTTGAATGCCGGAGTCGGTGCGCAGGGCGTGATGAGCGCATCACACTTCGCGAACGCCTCGTCGAAGTCGCGCTTGATGAGCGTGCGCACCTTCTGCGCCTTGCCGTAATAGGCGTCGTAGTAGCCGGACGAAAGGACGTACGTGCCCATGATGATGCGGCGCTTGACTTCGGCACCGAATCCCTCCGAGCGCGACTTGGTGTAAAGCGAAAAGACATCCTTCGCCGCTTCGCTGCGATGTCCGTAGCGCACGCCGTCGAAGCGCGCGAGATTGGCGCTCGCCTCGGCCGGCGCGATGATGTAATAGACCGCCATCGCATACTCGGTATGAGGCAGCGAAACCTCGACGAGTTCCGCACCCGCCGCCTCGCATTTCGCAATCGCCGCGTCCATGATGCGCTTTACTTCACCATCCATGCCGGCGGTCTCGAGATACTCCTTGGCAAGGCCGAGCTTCACGCCCTTCATGGACGCTCCCTCGATCGCCTTCTCGTAGTCGGGAACCTCGATCTTCGGCGTAGTGCCGTCCATCTCATCGTGTCCCGCCAGCGCCTTCAGAAGAATCGCCGCGTCCTCGACGGACTTGGTCATGGGACCGACCTGATCGAGGGACGAGGCGAACGCGGTGACGCCAAAGCGCGAGACGCGTCCGTAACTCGGCTTGACGCCGACGCAATTGCAGAAGGAGGCAGGTTGACGAATCGAGCCGCCCGTATCGGTGCCGAGCGCGGCGATGCAGAGATCGCCGCCTACCGCCGCGGCGCTGCCGCCGGACGAGCCGCCGGGTACGCGCGTGAGGTCGTACGGATTCCGAGTGACCCCGAGCCCAGAATTCTCGGTCGAGGATCCCATCGCGAACTCGTCCATATTGACGCGGCCCGCGGGAATGAAGCCGTTCGCCTTCAGATTCTTGATCACGGTCGCGTCATAAGGCGAGACGTAGCCCTTGAGGATCTTCGAGGCGCAGGTGCACGGCTGGCCGGTGACGTTGATGAGATCCTTGATCGCGATCGGCACCGCCTTCGGATTCGCCTTCGCAAGTTCGAGCGCCTGCTCTTCGTCGAAAGTGAGATACGCACCGATCTCGGCATTCTTCGCGTGATAGCGATCGATGATGGACTGGGTGAGATCGACGGACGAAAACTCGCCCTTTGCAAGCCCCACCTGCGACTGCTTGATACCTAATTCAAAAAGTTGCATATTATGATTTAAGGAAAAAGGAAAAGTGAAAATTGAAAAAGTATGGTAGTTAACCGTTTTTCTTTGCTGTCTTGACACTCGAAGCTAATAGACGAATAAGCTCGTCACAATCCGCCTTGAGAAAATTGAACGTCTTGAAATCGCGAAGATAACCGGCCATGTTAAGAAGATCCAGCCAATAGCGAGTCTCCCCAGCCTCTTTGAGTGCAATATGATATTTGGATAAAAAATCAGCGCGTGTCTGCGCGAACTGTCCCTCAGACACATTCGCGCCAATACTCGTTCCCGACCGAAGAACCTGTTTACTCATCACAAGTTCTCTCTTGCTCTGCAGATATTCGTAGAGCTTGATAACGCTCAGGGCAAATGCCTTGGATTTCGACTCTATCAAGTTTTCGGCCATCCCTTTCCCGTTTTCCCCTTTTTTCCTTATTCCCGTTTTCCCGTTTTCCCTTTTCCTTTTTCCTTTTTCCTTTTTCCTTTTTCCTTAACTCTCCGCTCCTTCTACGATTTTGGGCAGCAGAAACTCATCGCCGACGCGTTTCGGCGCATTGCCGAGCGCCAGTTCCTTGTCGAGCGAAGGACGCACCACATCTTCGCGAAACGCATTCACGATCTCCTTGCCGTGCATCATGGGTTTTACCCCCTCGACATCGACCTCGGAGATCTTGTCCACATACTTCACGATGTTCTCGAGCTGCGGCTGAAACACCGCCATCTCTTCTTCGGTGAGCTCGATCCTGGCGAGCTCCGCCACGTACTTTACATCAATCTTCATTCGCAAAACCTCACTTCGCCCAGCTCGCGCTGTTCCAATTGCCGTTGGCGTGGAAAATCTGCCGCGGCTGATCGCCACCTTCGACGGTGTCAATCGAGAAAAGCGCACCGTTGCGATTGGCGACGACATGACGCGCATCGCGCGCCCAGCTCGGATGCTCCCAATTCGCCGCGTCCGTCACGAGCCGCGCGCCCTTGTCGCCATCGGCCGGCGTCATCACGGCGACATACGCGCCGCCGCGGCGGGTGATGTACGTGATGCGTCCGTCCTTGCCCCAATCCGGATCGGTATTCTGCGAACCGCGCGAGGTGAGACGGCGCTTCTGCTTGGTGGCAATGTCGATGACATAGATCTGCGGATGCCGCGTCTCGTCGGAAACGAACGCGATCTTGCGTCCGTCAGGACTCCAGCACGGCTGTCCTTCGCTCGCGAGCGGAGTGTTGGTGAGCCGAATGTAATTGCCGCCCTGAAGGATGTAAAGCTCGGGATTCCCCTGGAACGAGAGGATCGCCGCGAACTTGGTGCCGTCCGGCGAAACCGCGACGCCCGCGGGCGAACCCTTGAAGCTCCACTTCATGAAACGCTTGCCGGTCATCGTGTTCATCTGCCAGACCTGCGGCGCACCGTTGCGGTCGGAAATGTACGTGACCTCGTCCTGATTCATCCAACGCGGATAGACCGTCATCTTCGCATCGCTCGTAAGCTTGCGGATATCGAAACCGTCGGGATACGTGACGCAAAGTTCGCTCGGACGCGCGCTGTTCTTCGCAACCGGCTTGCCGGTATCGAGGAAGATGATCTTGTCGAGCGCAAAGCCCTTCTGCTGTCCGTTGGAATACGACGAGACCATCGCATCGGCGAGCTTGCGGGCGGACATGCGCGCGCTGCGATCATCGGTGAAAGGCGATGCGGAGATCGAGGGCTTGCCGCTGCCTTCGGCTACGATCGCACCGGGCGCGCCGTGAACGCGGATGCTGCCGTTGGGTCCGACCTTGAAGAGCCCCGAAAGCTCGAGATTCTTCGCCAGGCACTGCGAGAACATCGGATGCGACACGTTGATCGTCACCGAAAACTTAGCCGTGCCGACGCCATTGATGTCGACCACGGTTTCCGCCCTGAGCGAAGGGATTGAAAAAACAAAAACCGCGGCAATCGCAGCTACTAACTTCTTTGCAGACATTTGATTTTTCTCCTTGAAAATTATTGTTTGTATTATACCAAATCAGCGAGTTGATAGTAAAGTTTCTGGATGTCAATCGGAAAGACCTCGCCGAGGCGAGCTGACAGCTCGGAAAAGAGCCGCCGATCGCAGGATGTGAAACGCACGGGAAGCGCCATCAGCGCGGCAACTTCTTCGGCGTAAGGGACGGACGCCATCACATCCGCCGCGGTCGTAACCTGTCCGAAATTCGTATTGTTGACTATGCCGGTGAACGGCAGATGCGCGGCCAGCTCGATTTCGCGCAGCACTTCGACCGTATCGGCCGGCGTCTCGGTGAGCGGACGCGAGGCGTTGATCACCGCCAGCATCTCGTAATTACCCTCGCTACGGATGTCCTCGACATAACGACCGAGCGCCAGCGCTCCGCGATCGTCTCCGCCGACGTCCACCACCACATGCACGTCGCGCGCGTCCTCCGCACCGAAAAGCGCGTACGCCTCCCGCGGCATCGCGGGAAAATCGACATTGCTGTTGGCATAATCGGAAACCACCAGCGAAATGCCCTCGGCAGCGAGCGCGTCCGCCGAATCCTTGGTACGGAAATACGGATTTACGATATCAAGATCGGCAACCGCCACTTCTCCGCCGACCGTGCGCTTCAAATGTCGCGCGTAGTTGAGCGCCACATTCGTCTTGCCGCTGCCGTAATGTCCGGCGAACAGCGTCACCCGCTTCACCGGACTCATTTCGCCGCGCTCCCTTCTTCCACCTTCCGATAGCGAATGAGCGTGCCACCGCTCTTGACCGTGCGATAGCGCTTCAGCTGCGGATCGTAATAACTGACCTTGAGCGCGGGCGTGGCGGGCGCACCGTCCGCCACGAAGAAGCGACGGTATTCGATCGTGCCGGAACGCTCTTCACGGTTCCATTCGAAAGCGACGTCCTTAGGCAGGAAGCGCGGCGGCACATAGCCCTTGAACTTCATTCGATAGGTGATCGTAATGACATCGTTCGTCTCGACCTGGAGAATGTCCGGAAGCTCGACGATCGAGAGCCCTTCCGAAACGATGCCCGCGTAATCTTCGGGACGTCCCGCGCTCGGCGGTTCCTTGACGACAAACGGACAGGTCTTCGGTCCCGACGAATACGGATACGCCTTCTGGAAAAGTCCAAACCCGAAACCACCGCGCTCGCCGCCGCGCACGTAGTTGCCGGAAACCGAATAATGGAGCGGACCCTTGATCGGCGCGAGCGCACGCATCGGAAAGACGAGTCGGTCGATGACATTGGTCGGATTCACGCTCTGTTCCTGACGAAGCGTGTAGGCGGGAGAGGTCTGCGTGATGAGATTGCGCTCTGCGAGCGACAGGTTGACGCCTTCGGAGAACGAAATGCCGCGGGTGCGGTCGATGGCCAGAACGAGATTGAAATTCTCGCCCACGGTAACCTCGCGCTTATCGGACATCAACCCGACGCTGATGGAAACCGGCGGCAACTGCTGACGACGGCGACGCATGCCGCCAAACGGAAAATCCTCGTCGTCGAACATCGAAAAGGGATCGCGGTCGATTCCGCCCATGGACGGCATACGCGTCATGCCGCCGGACGAGGAACTCGTGGTAATCGAGAACGAGGAGCTTCCGTTGCCACCACGAATGATCTTGCGATGGACGATTGAACCGTCCGCATTCGTCGTCACCGTCTCGATCGTCTCACCGAACGCCGCACCGGCGAAGAGCGCCACGAGTCCGAGACAGGCGAGCGCACGGATGCCGCGGCCGATCAGCCAGAAGAGAATCACGAGCGCGGCAATCGCGCCCGCAACGAGGCCGACCCGCCCCTTCCAGTCGTGACGGAGAAGCGGACGCCCCACCTCGCGCCAGACGGGCAGCACGGCGGACGGATTGTCGTACTTGAGCGCCTCCGCAGCGATGATGCCGCGCTCGATCGCCTCGGTCTGTCCGATTCGCCATTCAAGAAGACGGTAGATGGACATCGCCCGAGACCAATTCCCTTCGCGAATCGCACACGTCGCCTCGTTCATCTTCGCTTCCGGAAAATCAAACTTCGCAAAACCGTCCGCCGTCGGATGCGAAAGCGCCTTCTTCCAGCGGAAGAGTTCATCGCGATCGGCTATCTTCACCTCGGCAATGAGCTCCGGCGGCTTCGGAAAGCCCTTCTCGTCCGCCTCGCCCATTTCCTTCACCACCACCTGCGAGCCGGGCTTGGCATGTACGGGAATCGCGTTGCTGCGGACAGTCCGTTTCTCGCCCGACTTCTCCAGGTATGAAAACTCAAGCTCGGGGAAATAGAGGACGCCTTCGCGCATCGGACGAATCCGATACGTGAGCCGCCGCGCATCCTGAAAGGTCGAGGTCTTCGCACTCGCGTCATCGATCTTCCAATCACGACGGTTGACCGACTTGGCGAGCACCGGAGGATGGAGCGAAGAGAAGTCCGCCTCGCCGAGAAAATCGATGGTCAACACGAGCGGATCGCCAACGAGCACGTTGTTCGCATCGAAGAACGCGCGCGAACGAAGATCCTCGCCGGTGACTCCGGTCAGCTCAATTACCGCGGCTAAAATTATTCCAAACATCGTCTTACTGCGGAGTGACGGTGAAACGCACCGGAACGCCGGAACTCTTGAACTGCTCGATGAAGTCCGCCGGCAACGCGGGAATCGCCCCCACGCGGCTCGCCGCTGTCGTGATGGTGCGGTCCGCATTGGCATCGCCTGAACTTGACTCGAGCTTCCACCTAACGATCCTGCCGCCGCCACCGAACCAGAGACGGACGGTCATCGGCTTCAAGGTGTCGGTCCAGGGTGGACGATCCCACTTCGCTTCCATGTGCTGCTTGATGAGCGAATAGCCGAGCTGCGCGGTGCTGGAGGCAAGCTGGGTGGTGGTGCCCGGCTTGTATCCCATATTGAGCAACTTCATGATCTCGGCATTGGACAACGTCTTCTTCGCGGTCTTGCCATCACCGGACGGACCCTTCACCTTGATTTCCACACGCTTGTTGGAAACCGTCGACGACTTGCGCATCTCCTCAAGACGTTTCTTGCGCAGTTCCGCCTTGGAGAGTTTCGGCTCTTCTTTCTTCGGAGGTTCCTCTTTCTTCGGTTCTTCCTTCTTCGGAGGTTCCTTCTGTTTCTTCTCTTCCTTCTTGTCGACCTTGGCGACGACGTTGGTGACGATCTGCTCCAGCGCCTTGGGCGGATCGGGCTTCTTTATCTTCTCGACTTTGGGTTTTGGTTTCGGTTTCGGCTTCGGCGGCGGAGGCGGCGGATCGTCCAGCGGCGGCGGCTCGTTCTCCTTGCCGTCGAGATTCTCGTTCACCACCACGGTGAGATCGATCGGCAGGATTACTTCCTTCTCCTTGAAATTGACGAGCGAGTAGATGTAGAATCCGAGAAAGAAGGCAATGTGAAGCACCAACGCGGTGGTCAGCGTTTTCTTGCTGATCACCTCGGGACGTTCCGTCTGATCTACTCTCCAGACCTCCATCAGTTCTCTTTGCTGACGAGCCCCAGATGCTTGACGTCGCAGTCCTTGGCGACCTTGACGATTTCGTAGACGTCACCGTAGCCGGCGCCGACATCACCGCGGATGAGGACATTCACTTCGGGATCGTCCTTCACCGCTTGCGCGAGCGTGGTCTTGAGCTCATCGAAAGTCGTGGGCTTATCTCCGAGAAAGAGCTTGCCGAACTTGTCGATCGTAACTGAAAGGTTCTTCTTCTTCTCGTCCTTCTGCGTGTTCGTCTTGCCGGTCGGGAGCACGATGTGGACGCTTTGCTCGAGCGTCGGCAACGTCACGATGAATACCACGAGCAACAGGAACGTGAGGTCGATGAGCGAATTCATGTCGATATTCGCCCGCGACGCTTCCATCCGCTTGCGCATTCTCCTGCGGAGAGACATCTCAGGCGCCCCTTCCCTGGAACTCGCAGGCGATGCGGCCCATGAGCTCGTCCACGAAACCTTCCATATCCGAAGTGATGCTGCGGCACTTCGAATTGAGGTTCGCATGGCAGATGACGCCGGGAATCGCAATCAGGAGACCGACGACCGTCGTCACGAGCGCGGCAGAAATCGAAGGCGCGATCGTAGCGAGATTGGCGCTGCCGGCCGTGCCCATCTCGGCGAAGGCATCGAGAACGCCCCAGACCGTGCCGAGCAGTCCGAGCATCGGCGCAATCGCCACAACCGAGGCGATGACGCCCATGCCGTGCTCGATGCGAATCTCCTCCTCGTCGAGCGCGTGCTCGCAAGTGCCGCGCACGAGCTCGATTTCACGACCGGTCAGCGCGGCGGCGCCGTCACCATCGGCGCGGTGTCCCACCAAGAGCGAACGGACGTCCGGCGTGAGCAGCTTGAGCAGACGCTCGCAGGTGTCCTTGTAGATGCCCTCGAGGCCGGTCTTGGACGTCGGACGGCGCGAAAGATAATAGTCGAGCACATCGCGTCCCGTCGAAAAGTCGCGCAGAAACCTGCGCGTTCCCATGCCGACGAAGGTCAGTTCCTTCCACTTGCCGATGATGGCGGCGATCATCACCACCGAACACGCGAGCTGCGCGACCACTATGCCCTGGCCCATCAGATTGGAGCCGAGGAATCCATCTATCAGCGAATTTGCAAGAATCATCTTATGACCTTTCTCAATATGTTTGAAATCAAGTTCCAGACCTCGTCCGGACTGCCGTTGGCGTCGATGGTGACGATGCGTTCACGGTCCGCCGCGGCCAGCGCACGGAAACCCTCGCGAAGCCGCGCGTGAAATTCCTCTCCCGCCTTCTCGATGCGATCTGCCGCGGTATGGGTCGCGCTCTCACGACTGCGCATGCGCGCACGGGCGACCTCGGGATCCACATCGAGAAGAAAGGTAATGTCCGGCTTCAGATCCTCGCAGGCAAAGTCATTCGCCGCGGAAATGAAATCGAGGGAGAGTCCACGCCCGTACCCCTGATACGCTATCGTCGAATCGCTGAAGCGGTCGGAGATGACGTACTTACCAGCGGCGAGGGCGGGACGTATCACGTTCCTCACGAGCTGGGCGCGGGCGGCAAGGAAAAGCAGAAGCTCCGCGCGGTCGCACGGAGCGTCCTCCTCCTGATCCTTGATGAGACGGCGGATCTCCTCGGAGAGAATCGTGCCGCCGGGCTCACGCGTGAGCAATACCTCTATGCCGCGACTTTCGAGTTCCGCCTTGAGACGCTTTACCTGAGTGGACTTGCCACAGCCCTCTCCGCCTTCGAAAGTGATGAACAGCCCCTTGCTCACTTCGACGCCTGGCGCATCTTGTAGCCGTGGAAGCGACGGGTGTTGTAGAGCGGTTGCTTGTCATCGACGGGAAGTCCCATCGCCTTGCGGATGGCGAGGAAGTCCTTGACCGACTTCGGACCCACCTGCTGAAGCGGCGCGCCGTGTCCCGACGCAAGCAACAGCACCTGGCAGTAGGCATCGGCGTTCTCCGCGAACCACTCCGCCTCCTCGACATCACGCGCTCCACAGAGGATTCCGTGATTCTCCATGAAGACGACATTGGACTTCTTCGAGGCCTCCGCGACGGTCGCGGCGATCTCCTCACCACCCGGCGTCGCGTAAGGCGCGAGCGGAACCTGATTGAGGAAGATGTCGGCTTCGGGATTGATTCCGTTCGGCGGAACCTGTCCCGCGAAGATGAAAGCGTTGCAGTGCGGCGGATGGCAATGAACGCAGGCGTTCCACCCGGCCGCCTTCATCATCGCGATATGCACGCGCACCTCGCTCGTGCGCGGACGATATCCGCAGAGCTGCCCGGCATTCATATCGACGAGGCAGATGTCCTCGCGCTTCATATAGCCCTTGCAGCAGAGCGTCGGCGTGCAGAGGACGAGATCCTCGCCGACGCGAACCGAGATGTTGCCGCCGTTGCCGTCGGTGTAGCCCTTCGCGTAGATACGGCGCCCCATCTCGCAGATCGCGTCCTTGACCGCGTTGATCGGAGCGGACTTGAAGAACTTGTCGAGCTGGGCACGGGTCTTCGGCTGCGGACCCTTCTTCCAGTCGTAGGCGCGATTGACGAGCGGCGGATTGATATAAAGTTTCTTATCCATCTTAAGTTGCTTTCTGTTTTCTAAATGAAAAGTCCCCAAAGCTCATTGCCCCATTTCAAGGCGCGCGGCAAGACGCTCGGGGAGTCCGGCTTCCAATATCTTCGACTGGGCCGAGGCAATGTCGTATTCGAGTCGACGGAAACGGACCGTGCGCGACTTCACGTCGTAAAGCGCGTAGGCCGCACGCGGATCTCCGTCACGCGGCTGACCGACCGACCCGACGTTGATGAAATACTTGCGCCCGATCGGCAGCTTGAAATCCTGAGCGTCGATGCGATAGACCGCGCCGAGTTGCTTTTCGTAGATCATCGGACAATGGGTGTGGCCGTGGAAGCAAAGCGACGTCACCTGATGAACGAAATGGGCCTCGGCCTGAAGATGATCGAAGACATAACCGAAGGCGCTGGGATTATCCAAGGTCGCGTGAACGAGCGTGATGCCCATGTTGACGGACTTGAACGGAAGCGAGGCGAGAAATTCGAGCTCCTCCTGCGAAAGCGCGCCGCGCGTCCATTCCACCACTTCCGCCGCGGCAGGATTGAAATCATCGAGATCCTGGAAGGACGAGACGTAATGATCGTGGTTACCCATCACGATCGGACAACCGAGCGAGCGGACGAGCTCAAGGCATTCGTGCGGCTGCGCACCGTATCCGACGACATCACCGGTGCAAAGGTAATCGGTCACGCCCTCGCGACGGCAATCCTCAAGCACAACCTCGAGCGCATCGAGATTCGAATGTATGTCTCCGATTATCGCAATGAGTTTATCCACACGAGTCCTTTACTTGAGCAGCGACGCCACCAGCTGCAGATCCTCGGGAACGGTAATCTTGATATTCGGCTTCAGCGACTCGACGATCTTCACGGCGACGCCGTTCTTCTCGACCGCCTCGCAATCGTCCGTCACTTCCTTGTCGCCGAGCGCGGCATACGCCTCACGGAGATCGCGAAGCGCGAACGCCTGCGGCGTCTGCACGCGCCACAGCTTCGCACGCGGCACCGTCGCCGAGACCGTCGTCCCCTTCGCGCATTCCTTGAGCGTATCCGTCACGGGACGCCCCACGGTCGCCGCGAGCGAACGCTTCGAGGCCTTGACGACTTCGGCGATGACCTCGGGCGTGATCATCGGCCGCGCGGCATCGTGAATGACCACCGAGGTGGTATCGACGTCACAGACCTTGAGCCCGGCCTGCACCGATTCGCTGCGGGTCTTGCCACCGGCGACAATGCGCTGAAGCTTGGAGATGCCGAACATCTTCGCAACCGCCTGCGAGGCCGCGAGCTGCTCCTTGCGGACGACGAGGACGATCCGATCGACTGCCGCACAGCGCTCGAACGCCAGGAGGCTCCACGCCACGACCGGTTTGTTGACCAAGCTGAGGAAGTTCTTGTCGACCTTCCCGCCCATTCTCTCCGACTTGCCTGCCGCAACTATTATCGCCGTTACCATGTCATGCCTCCCTTTGATGAAATCACACCAGCCCGGCTCCGCAGCACTTCTTGTACTTCTTGCCGCTGCCACACGGACACGGATCGTTGCGTCCGACCGCGGGACGTTCCGCGCCACCTGCCGCGGAAGGAGCCGCCGGCATCATACGCGGCATTCCCATCGGTGCACGGTTCTGCGCCATCATGCTCGCGAAGACATCGCCAATGGTCACGCTCTTCTCTCCACCTGCACCTACACCTCCACCTACACCTACACCTACACCTACACCTTCCCTCTCCTCCGGCTCTGCGGACTGAGCCGAATCGAACTCGCTCGCATTCGTCTGCATCGCCGCCATCCGATTGAACGCCGCCTGCATGCGCATGGCGGTGGCACTGCGGAATTCGCTCGAGACCACCTTCGACTTGATGGTGTTCATCAGCGTCTCGAACATGTAGAACGCTTCCTTCTTGTATTCCACCAGCGGATCGCGCTGACCATAGGCGCGCAGATTGACGCCCGTGCGCAGATCGTCCATCGCCCGGAGGTAATCCTGCCACTCGCGATCGATGACCTGAAGGAACACGCCGCGCTCCATGTAGGGAAGCGTCTCGGGATCCTCCGCGGCACACTTGGACTCGTACGCCGCCTCGACTTTCTTCATCACATACTCGCCCGCGGCGTCGGGTGTGCCGATGAACGGCTTGAGTTCGTCCTCGGTGATCGTGATCGGGAAGGTCACGCCGAGCCAGTTCATGAAATCGATGAGCGAAGCGTCCTTCTCGCTGAAGAGATAGCGCTCGGCCTGATTCATCACCATGTCGTTCATCACGTCGAGCACGAGATTGTGAACCGTCGCGGCATCGCCGTTGAGGACGCGTCCGCGCAATTCATAGACGACGCTGCGCTGCTTGTTCATCACGTCATCGTACTCGAGCGTGCGCTTACGGACGGAGAAATGCTGCTGCTCGACGCGGCGCTGGGCCGTCTCGACGGAGCGGTTGAGCCACTTGTGCTCCATTACCTCGCCTTCCTTGAGTCCGAGCCGCTGCATGACGCCGGAAAGTCGCTGAGAACCGAAGAGCCGCATGAGCTGATCTTCGAGCGAAATGAAGAACTG
>DCIL01000061.1:17562-18012 GCA_002315875.1 Verrucomicrobia bacterium UBA1727
GGGTCGCCCTGACGCGAGCAGCGCCCGCGCAGCTGGCGGTCGATGCGCCGCGATTCGTGGCGTTCGGACCCGATGACGTGGAGTCCCCCGAGTTCGGTCACACCCTCGCCGAGCTTGATGTCCGTTCCGCGGCCCGCCATGTTCGTCGCGATCGTAACCGCACCGGGCTGACCGGCAAGCGAGACGATCTCGGCTTCGCGCGCATGGTTCTTCGCATTCAGCACCTCGTGCGGAATGTGCGCGATCTTAAGCATGCGCGAAAGGACTTCAGAAGTGTCGACCGTCACCGTGCCGAGCAGGACCGGCTGGCCCTTCTCGTGACGCGCGGCGACATCGGCGATGATCGCCTTGTACTTCTCGCGCTGGGTGCGGTAGATCTGATCGTTGCTGTCCTTGCGGTTGACGGGACGATTCGTCGGGATCGAAACGACGTCGAGCTTGTAGATGTCC
>DCIL01000061.1:18126-18247 GCA_002315875.1 Verrucomicrobia bacterium UBA1727
TCTGCGACTCCTTCTCGATCTCAACGCCCTCCTTCGCCTCGACGGCCTGGTGGAGTCCGTCGGACCAGCGACGGCCCGGCAGCACGCGGCCGGTGAATTCGTCGACGATGTAGACGTGGTT
>DCIL01000061.1:18259-19222 GCA_002315875.1 Verrucomicrobia bacterium UBA1727
GGTTGTCCTGGACGACGTACTCGACATCCCGCTCGTAAAGCGAATAGGCGCGCAGCAGCTGGTCGACCACGTGGACGCGGTCGGACTTCTCGACGAAGGCGGACTGCGTGTCGCGGCGCTTTTCGATGCGCTCGGCATCGGTGAGCGTTTCGTCGCCGTCGATCGCACTCATCTGCGCGGCGAGGTCGGGCAGCACGAACATCTGGGGATCGGACGGACAGATCTTCTCGCACCCCTTGTCCGTCAGCGAAACCTCGCGCGTACGCTCGTCGATGGTGAAGTAGAGCTCGTCCTTGAGCTGACGGGCATGTTCCTTGAACATTTCGGAGAGGAACTGCATCTCGACATCCTCATGGCACTTGCGCATGTCGGCGTCTTCAAGCATGTGCATGAGCTGCTTGTGCTTCGGAGTCGAATGATAGACCTGATAGATCTTGTCCTTGAAAAGCTGCTTGTCACCGGCCTCCCAGGCCTTCTTCGCATCGCGGATGAGATCATTGCACATCGACACCTGCACGCGCACGATCGAGCTGACGAGCGGATTGAGTTCGGTATAGATGTGCGAGGTCGAGATCGTCGCCGGACCGGAAATGATGAGCGGCGTACGCGCCTCGTCGATGAGAATCGAGTCCACTTCGTCGACAATCGCGAAGTTGTGACCGTTCTGCACCACCTGCTCGGGCTGTTGCGCCATGCCGTTGTCACGCAAGTAGTCGAAGCCGAATTCGCTGTTGGTTCCGTAAGTGATGTCGCAGGCATACTGCGCGCGACGCTCCTCGGAGTCCATCGAGTTCTGAATGCAGCCGACGGTAAGCCCGAGATACTTGTAGAGGTGACCCATCCAGCTCGCATCGCGCCGGGCGAGATAGTCGTTGACCGTAACGAGCTGGACGTTCTTTCCTGCGAGCGCGTTCAGGTAGAGCGGCAGCGTTGCCACCAGCGTCTTGCCTTCGCCCGTCTGCA
>DCIL01000061.1:19276-20247 GCA_002315875.1 Verrucomicrobia bacterium UBA1727
TGAGCTGCACGTCGAACGGAATCATATTCCAGGTGAGCGTGTGCCCGCAGACCTCCTCGGTCGTTCCGACGAGATGACGGCAGGCATTCTTCACGAGCGCGTAGGCCTCGGGGAGGATGGCGTCCAGCGTCTCGCCCGCGGCGACCCGATCCTTCAACGCCTGCGTCCGCTTGGGAAAGTCCTCATCCGTCAGATTCTCGCGCTGCAGCGCTTCTTCAAGGGTATTGATCTTGCGAACGATCGGCCAGAGCTTCTTGAGTTCGCGCTCGTTCTTGGTCCCGAATATCAACTTCAAAACGTTCATCGACAATGCAGATTATACCAAAATTCAACCACGAATGAAAGCAGCGCCAGCCGCAACCGCCTTGAGATTCAGGTCGAGAAGCGCGGCCTTGCGCGCGGAGATCGTGTGCTTGAGCGCCTCCGTCACCGTCTCGCCCTTAACCACCCCGAGTTTCTCGACGATCGCCCCGAGGATGATCATGTTCGCAAGCGAAACCGCGTCCATATCCTTCGCCATCTGCGTCGCCGGAATGTAGACCACCTCGACGTCGGTGCGCTTCACCTTGCGCGCGATGAGAGCGGAATCGACGAAGATCGTGCCGCCGGGGGCAACCATGTCCTCGAACTTGTCGAAGGACGGCTCGTTCATCACCATCAGTACGTTCGGATGGGCGATGATCGGAGAGCCGACCGGATCGTCCGAGACGATGACCGAGCAGTTGCACGTTCCGCCGCGCATCTCGGGACCATAACTCGGCAGCCAGGACAGTTCCTTCTGCTCGATAAGCGCCGCATGCGCCAAAACCTTGCCGGAGAACAGGAGCCCCTGTCCGCCGAAACCAGCCATAATCGTTTCAAATGTCATCTTACCTGTCCTTGAAATTTCCCAACGGATAGAACGGAATCATCGCCTCCTCGACCCACTGGCACGCCTTCTCGGGCGTCATGCCCCAGTTCGTCGGACACGT
>DCIL01000061.1:20289-21067 GCA_002315875.1 Verrucomicrobia bacterium UBA1727
CGACCTGGTTCTTGAACGCCTTCAGAATCGCCTTCTTCGCCTGACGAACGTGCGCCACCGAATTGACCGCAACGCGCTCGAGATAAGCCGGCGCGTCAAGCGTGGACAGCAGCTCGCAGATTCGTATCGGCATGCCCTGCGTCTTCGGATCGCGTCCGTACGGCGAAGTCTGCGTGACCTGGCCTACGAGCGACGTCGGCGCCATCTGTCCACCCGTCATGCCGTAAATCGCATTGTTGATGAAGATGATCGTCACGTTCTCGCCGCGGCAAGCGCAGGAAACGGTCTCGCAAAGTCCGATGGACGCAAGGTCGCCGTCGCCCTGATAGGTGAAGACCACGTGATCCGGAAGCGAGCGCTTCACACCTGTTGCGACCGCCGGCGCACGTCCGTGCGAGGCCTCGATCATATCACAGGCGAAATAGTCATACGCCATCACCGAGCAGCCGACCGNNGCGCGATGCCGATCGTCTTGCCTTCAATGCCAAGTTCGTCGATCGCCTCTGCGACGAGACGATGAACGATGCCGTGGGTGCAGCCGGGACAATAATGCAGCGTCGCATCCGTGAGCGCCTTCGGTTTCTGAAATACTATAGCCATTGTATTCTCCTCATTCCTCATTTCTCATTTCTCATCTCTCATCTCTCATTTCTCATCTCTCATCTCTCATTTCTCATTTCTCATCTCTCATTTCTCATCTCTCTCTTAATCGCCGCGAGCACTTCGTCCGTCGACGGAATCATGCCACCCACGCGGTTGCACATGTTGACCGGCTTGG
>DCIL01000061.1:21094-42306 GCA_002315875.1 Verrucomicrobia bacterium UBA1727
GAGCAGTTGATCGCGAGCTTCACATCCTCGTTCATCTGCCCCATGTTGAGCTCGACGGTGAGGAAGCTCTTCACCTTCGCCGCGGCCTTCGCGAGCGGCTCTTTCGGGAACGGATAAAGCGTGATCGGACGAATCATGCCGACCTTGATGCCCTCCTTGCGGGCCGCCACGATCGCGTTCTTCGCAACACGCGCGGTGATGCCGACGGACACGACGCAGATTTCCGCATCGTCCATCAGATACTCCTCCCACCGGCACTCTTCCTTCTCGAGTTTCGCATAACGCTCGAAACGCTCGAGGTTCGTCTTCTCCAGCTCTTCGGGCTTGAGATAAAGCGAATTGACGATGTGATGCGCGCGCTTGCACTCCGTGCCCGTACACGCCCAGTCCTTCTTCAATTCTTCATTCTTCACTCTAAACTCTTCACTTGGAACTTCCGCCGGAAGTTCCACCGGCTCCATCATCTGGCCCATCGTACCGTCCGCCAGCAACATCGCCGGCATGCGATACTTCTCGCCAAGCTCGAACGCCAGGCGCGTCATGTCGGCCATCTCCTGCACCGTCGCCGGCGCAAGGACGATGATGTGAAAATCGCCATGGCCAGGACCGCGGGTCATAAAGAAGTAGTCGGACTGCGACGGCTGAATTCCGCCAAGACCAGGACCGCCACGCTGGACGTTCACGATAAGCGCCGGCAGATCGGCTCCCGCAAGGTACGAAATTCCCTCGGCCTTGAGCGAAATGCCCGGCGAGGAGGACGAGGTCATCGCCCGCTTGCCCGTCGAAGCGCAGCCGTAAACCATATTGATCGCGGCAATCTCGCTCTCCGCCTGGAGGAACGTGCCGCCGATCTTCGGCATGCGCTTGGACATGTACGCCGCGATTTCCGTCTGCGGCGTGATCGGATAACCGAAATAATGTCTGCAACCACAGCGAATCGCCGCTTCGGCGATCGCCTCGTTGCCCTTCATCAGTACTTTCTCACTCATCAGACCTCACCTCTCCACAGTAATCACACAGTCGGGACACATCATCGCACAACTCGCGCAACCAACGCATTCCTCGGGTTTCGTAAGCTCTACCGGCGCGTGCCCCTTGCGATTGAGCCGCGTCTTGGAAATCGCCAGAATCTTCTTCGGGCATGCCGTTACACACAGTCCGCAACCCTTGCAGACATCTTCTTTAAAGGTCAACTTTGCCATCTTTACAGGATCTCCTTACAATAAACTTACATATTATACCATATTTCATCCCGTCAGCGGTGCTACGCGGCAATTGCCGCAAGGTATTACTTGGCGGACTTCTTCACGCCGGCCTTGGCCTTGGTTCCTGTACGATATATCGTCGAATCGGCAGTATTGAAACTGTAGGTGCCGTTGTCATCGAGCTTGAACATCTTGTGAATCTTAGCGTCGACAAGAGCCGCCTCCTGCTCCTTCTCACGGGAAAGCTGAGCAAGGACGGTGATCTGGTTTTCGACCAACTTGCGCGCGACCATCGCAGTGGCCAGCGGCTCTGCGGATTTGGCGTCCTTAAACGACTTCACCTCCTTCTTGGTCGGCTCAGCGCCTTTCTTCGCCGCCGCCGTCAACTCAAAGAGCTTGTGGGTAGTCCCTTCGTAAGAATAGCTCTTCTTCGGATCGAGACCGAATTTCTTCTCAAGACCCGAGAGCGCCTCCTGAAACTCAGCCTGCTTCTCACGCAACACGCGCCGAAAGATCGTCAGCTCGTCAAAACGAGCAGATCGCGCAACCGTCAACCTCACGAACGCCGCAGCGTCATCCTTGCCAAGCTTGCGGACCGCCACCGGCTTCGGATCCTTCGCTTCCTCAGCCGCAATCGCGGTCACAGAAAACACAGCAGCACATACCATAGCGACAATTTTAATCTTTGCCATTTTTATATTTTCCTTTCGATTGAATTTTCGTATTATACCAAATTTCACCCCCTCACTTCTCAGCCATAGCAATCAGAAGTTGAAGTTAAAGGATAGAGGGTAGAAAATAGAAATGAGAAAGTAGAAAGTAGAGGGAGATGGAAGGACGAAGGTGAAATTAGGTGCAGACAAAAGGTGTAGGTGTAGGGGGGGGGAAGTACGAAGTAGGAGTGACGAGTGAGGAATGGCGGACGATAGGGTTAGTTAAAGGCGAAGGTGAAATTAGGTGTAGATTAAAGGTGTAGGCGTAGATTAGGTGTAGAGTCGGCGGAACACAGGGGTGCCTGTCGCTCCGCGACAGGCGATCGCCCGGCCCACCCCTGGCATCACGCACGAAAGCCAATGTTTACAGGGGTCGTGCAGGGTCTGTCCCCGAGGTTTGTGCAGGGTCCCCAAAGGTTCCATACTTGACCCTTAGAAACCCCACAGAACCACTACACCTCTGCCGTAAACTCCGAGTGCGAGAATCCAAGACTCTTGGCATTTTCAGCGACAGGACGAACAACTGTGTTCTTGTCGAATGCCGATGCCGACGATGCTTCTATGTCGAGCTTCACACGCACATTGACACCAGGTTTGGCAGTGAATAATGCGATGACATTCTCGAGCACGTCGCTCATCTTCACGACCGGATCGAGCGGATCAAGCTCAATCGTGCCGAAGTAATGCTTCTTTGCCGCATCTGTACACTGACACGGCGATTTGCCGCACTTCGGGCAAACTGTCTGCTTTCCCTGACATGTGCAAGGATTATTTCCGCACTTTGGACAAACTGCCGTCTGTTTATCAGGCTCGCCGGGCTTGCAAACGCACGGGAACTGGCCACACTTGGGACACTTCCGTTTCTCATCCAGCTCCAACGCCTTCTTCTTCGAGATGACGAGCATCGAATCGTCCAGCGCAGGCAACAAGACACTCTCTCCAAATCTGAAACCAAGAACGGACTTCTCCTTAGGGTCCATTCCCTCTGCATACCCAAAGTATTCCTTCGTCGCAATGCCGGCAGTGAACGCTTGAATGAAGGTCTCCTCGTCGCGAATGCGCGGCATGTACAGATACGAACAGGTGTCGTTCCAAACCTTCTTGATTGACACCTCCTCAACACCGTTCTTGAAGTAATACTTGTCCAGCAATTGCTTCAAAAAGATCGGGCTCCAAGTCTTGATCAAAAATTCGTTCTCAACCAGCCAACTCTCGACCGCGGCAGCTATCGATCCGTTCTGCGTATTGATTCGCTCCACACAGAAGTCAGCCGTCCGTGCATCTTTCGCGCCCGGAGCTATCGCGAAGTTGTAGCACTCGCGTGCCGTCGCCTCTAGCTGAACGAGACTCCGCTGAGCAGCATTCTTGGCGTTCTTCTGCTGAAGATTGTCCAGTGTCAGCGTCCCCTGTTCACACGCTTCGACGATATCCTGCCAGGCCAGATACTTCGCCGCGTCATCCCGAAGCCGATTGACGGCATTGAAATCCGGAAAAAGGAACACGAGTCGATTCGCCTTTGAACGCGGCTGATTACCACGCTTGTCGAGTATCTCCTGCGCCGCAGCGAAGGCGGGCTTCTCGTTGTTCCGCGAATAGGCAATGCCATGATCGGGAGGCATCACCACCAACCGAGGACCCGACTTGACCATATCTTCGATGTCCCCATGCTTCTGGAAGACATGAATGGCCGCGAACAACGATCCGCCACGGCACACCTTGTCAACCGTCTGCCTCAACCGCTCCTCGAGTTTCAACTGTGGAATCCGCGCCTTGCGCGTCTCCATCTCGCGGCGCAGGTTCGGCCGCGTATCGTACCAGAAGCGATCAACGCCGACATTCAGATACTGCGAGACGTCCTTCAAATCGCTCAACACATCCTCAAACACTCCGAGGGTCACACCCGGCAACGCGCACCCAAGGCGAATGCCCAGCTCGTCGATGCCGCGCGTCGCATTCTGCTGCACAGAAACGCTGGAAGGCGCACTACCGAAGAAGATCGTTCGCGCCGTCCGTTGCGCCACGCACATGGCACCGTAGTCCGGCTTCTTCGCATCGAGCTGTCCGGACAGCGACTTTTGTCCGTCGATTTCGCTTTCGATCACCGGTTCCCAGCCCGGAATGAGATACTGCGTGGACTTCGCCTCGACATCCGTATCCGAAAGCGGAATCGCGCCCAAGGTAATGAGCGGATCGCCGTTCCCGAGATTCCAAAGCCGATTGATGACAATCGCCATATACTGCAACACGCCGCGCGTCTTCTGGAACTTCGGCAGCGTCGACCAGTCCGTGTAAAGTCGGTCGAACACTTCCGGATGCAGAGGATAGGTCTTGCGCATGCGGTCGACATACGCGGCCTCCTGCACGTCCGTCGGGAAAAGCGCCGGATTGGCGTGATACATCGCCGCAAACGCCTCGCACGTCTCGTTGCGGTCTGCCTCGTTGCCAATCGACGCAAAAAGCCGACGACGGACAATCTCGAACGACTCCTCGGGCGCGACCGGTTTCCAGATGGACTGCACGCGCGCAAAGATCGCCTCCAGCGCCTGCAACGCCTCTCGTCCGCCTTCACCACCCAATTCTTCTTCGCTCTGCGGCAACGAGGCGAGCAGCATCGCGTTCGGCACCGCCTTCATCGCCTCGGTGAGCGACTGCATGAAAGACATGTTGCTCTCGAACGTACCGGCAGTCACCGGAACCTTAGGTCTGACGAGCTGCCGCATGAACGCCACCAGCTCGTCGCAAAGAACGACACACGGCGCCGCCCGCTTCAACAACTTGACCAACACGTCCGTTCCCGGTGCCGTTCCTGAGACATCGCTCGCCTCGACAATTTCATACCCATCGGCCCCGAGAAGCTCATATCCGAGTAAGCCCCACAGCGTGCGGATCTCCTTGCCGCCCAGTTCCTTGGGCTGATTCGGCGAGATGCAGTTGCCGACAATAACCGCACACTTCGCCGTCGGCAGATCATCGATCTTCGCAGCATCGAGGACCTGCGGTACGCCCTTGAGCTTCGAGGTCGTCACGGTGCGCATCGCGAGGTGCCACACGGCTAGCATCGAGTGGGTCTTGCCACCGCCGAAGTTCGTCTTCAGCTGCACGACCGGATCCCCGCCCTTCCCCGACAGCCGCTCGGCCACGGAGACGAGCAGTTCCTTCATGCCCTCGGTGATGTAGGTGCGGTCAAAAAAATTGACCGCATTCTGGTATTCCGCCGACGCCGATCCCTCCGCGACGCGATAAAGGTCCGCCGCGAACTCGCTCTGCTTGAGCGTACCGTTCAGCACGTCATCATGGGGCTTGGCAACTTGTCTCCAGGGCTTCATTTCGTTATCTCCTCCACTAAATCGTACCATTCGTTCAGCAAATCGTTGTACTTCGCCGCGAGCTCGGTCTGTCCGGCGTCTTCGGCTTTGAGGTAGGCATCATAGATTTCCTTGCGGATCTCAATCGGATTCTCCCCGCGCCTGATGCGCACGATGACTGATTCGCGCGGATCGACAGCCGGTGTCTTCGCATCAGAACCGCCTCTTTCGAGATCATCCGCAATCTTAAGGACTTCCTCAACGACCTGCGCAACGGGGAAAACGCTGCCGTCGGCATTCAAGACCTGAGCGAATTGCGAATAGAGGCGAATACCGGCGACAAAGGCAATGCTCGCCTTGTCGTTCGGTTCGATGCCGCGGTCCATCTCCTGGTAGAAGCCGATCGCATTGGGCAACTTCTGCCGCAGATAGTCGGCAAACTGACGCCGCGTAACGACCTCGGCATCCGCACGCGCCGGACGGCACACGAAGTAGATCGACCGAAAGCCCGTCCCCGCGTCGCCTCCAAACACGGCTTGCGTGCGCATGTCCTTAAGCGGCCACGCCGCCGTAATCGTGAACCCTGCCGCAACGAGTCCGTCGACGAACGACGCAACCGGCTTGATGTCGCGCGCCGAAAAGGTCGCACTCCGGAAATCGAATGCGAACACAGCCGGATAGTCAGCGCGGCAGTTCTGCCGCATCAGCTTCAGCGCCGTGGCCATCCCCTGCTGATAGAAGGCGTCCGCCTGTGCGCGTCCACCATGACGATACGGAAACGCCGTCAGCTCTTCTGCTCGCGGACTCGCCAAGTTGACAGCAAGGTCCGGCGCGAGCGTTCTGAACACGGGACGCGTCCAGGCATAGAAGAAATCCGCAAGATCCGCATACGCCACATTGTCATGATACGGTAACTCGGTATTGACGACCGCCGTCTCCTCCAGCTTCGCGGCCGCCGCGTCTTCGCACACGACTCGCCCGACACCGACCCGCGGCAACGCAAGATACTTCTCCACCACGCCACTCGCGACCTCTTCCCAGCGCTTGGTGGACGCCGCAATCGGATTCGCCTCGACGAAGTCCCAGGCGAACGGCAAGGACTGCCGCGTAAAGACATTCCTTGGGATCTGTCGCTCGTTCCAATAGGTGTTTGACATCGAGTTCCAGGAAACGAACTGACTGTAGGCAAGCGTCAGCACCGACCCGACGGCGTGCGACGCCTTTTTGTTGCCGAAGTCCTTCGCAAGGATCTGACCGAGTTCCGTCAGCATCCGTTTTTGCCGCGGCAAGAAGAGATCGCCGTACGTCTTGAAACCGAAACTCGCCGCCTTCGTATCCCGAGCATTGTCGGGGAGCGGAATGTCACCTCCCTGCCCCTCAACCTCCAGCGCAATCCGCTCCTGCTCTTTCGTCGGCGACAAAACAACCTTCTCGCCGTCATCACCCGTCGCGAAGATCGCCATTAGCCGCACGCCAAGTTTTCCCGATTGGCCGGCCGCACGGATGTAATCACCCGTAATGGGACGCCCGTCGAAGATGCTCGCAAAATCCGCCTTGCCGCCGAGCCGCGTGCCATTCTCCTTGCCTGCCGGCGCCTTGCCGCTCCGCACGACGAATCGGTAGTCCTTCTTCAACTTCAGGAGTTCAACATCGACCCACGACTCGCGTCCGTTCTTGGCACCCGTCACGAAGTTCGAGACGAGCGGCACGGCACGTCCGCCGAACGCCGGACTCGGATCTGGCACCGTCCGCGCCCAAAGCCACATCTCGACCGGCAGCGTCCGTCCGACATACTTCGCAACATCCGGACGCTCCTTCGCCATCGACGGCGTGACCTTGATGGACGGATACAAATCCTTGAGACGTTTCTCCAATCTCGTCTGTGTAAAGTGAATCGCTCTGAGCAAATCGTGTTCCGTGAGCTCACTACGCTCGGGCCCTGTCGCCAGTCGCGCCACGAACGCGGCAACGGGATTGAGCTCGCCCCCGATCGCAGGCACGCCCAGTGTCAGCGCGGCAAACGGAATCGTCCCGACACCACACATCGGATCGTAGACCGTTGGCCAGTTCTCGCCGCACGACTCGGCAATCAGCCGACGGGCGACCGGCTCGACGAGCGGATCGCCTTCCAAAAGCGCCTTCAGCGCGTCATGCACCCGTCGCGTCTTCTCAAGGTCGCCGAACGTCGGCGCCTCGACGAGCTGCGCGAACACCAGCGCCCGAGCAATCGAGAGCTGTCGGTTGCCCCACCAGAGATGAAGCGAACTCGGTGCGCCCTTCCCGGCCCGCACCTCGTTCGCCGCCGCCCTCGCAAGCGCCTCAACCGGCAGATATGTCTCGATCAGCTTCACAAGGACATTAATTCAAGTTCATTAACGCCATCAGCCTTTGCTGGAGAAGCGCCTCACGCGCATCAAGGAAATCTGCGACACCGGCAAGCGTCAGGTCAACATCCGGAATCAAATGATTTGCGAGAAATTCGTGTCGGTCTCTCTGGGCACATTGTGCAGCAATCCAATCACTAAGCGCCGTTTCGCCCTTTGATTCATTTTCGCGCGAATCAAGCAACTGAAGATTGACAATTGAATTGTATCGGATCCACGGCAAACGATCTCCATCGTTTGGATTTGCCGCGAGTACATCTTCGTAAAGATGCGCGGCATGAAGATGATCCTTGTGAAAGTCGTTGTACCGGTATTCAAGATTAGGATACAGCAACGCAAGAATGGAAAATGCGTACGAATCGTCTTTCTGGGTCGCAAGAAGATCCGTTATCGTTTCAGCAGCCACAGGATGCCCGCGCAAAAGACTTGCGAGCGGGAATTCGTGAATCTGCGCGTCCATATAATTATCCGACGCAAAATCGGCTACAAACCGCTGACGCAGCTGAACAAGGACAGAATCAGAAGAGCGCCCGAACATCTGAATCAATTGCGAAATGTGCAACCACTTGACAATACGCTTGCGATCTTCTGCATACGCGCCTCCGGCGACAAAGTCATGGTAGATGTTGCGATGATAGATGTAGTAGATGACCGGCAACAGTGCATTCTTGGAGCGCAAGGTAGAATCGACAAATCCGCAGCTACGTGCCAAATCGAACGCCGTCAGTATCGCGTTCCTGATATCGCTCCAACGCTGCTCAAACAGCGCGGTATTTTCGACAGAAAAATTAGTCACGAGGAATTTGACATTGACGTTGTAAAGATACAAGAATGCCTTGAGAATGAAATCACGAGATATGCTGAACCCCTTGTCACGAACAGCGTCAACCGTTTGATTGAACTCGCTTCTCGCGTCAAGATGCTCCCAATTTGCGATGGCGATGGACATGAGGAGGTCCGAAAAAGAAAGCGGAAGTCCGCCACTGTTGATTCGAATGAATATGTTGAGCGCCTTATCGATATCTTGCTCCTCTTCAAGATAATAATTGATAATGCTCTCTTGAAAGACAACCTGGTGCAGGCGAGACAGCGTATCAACTGCAAACTGCGATTTGCCCTGCAAGAAACGCATGAAATCACCGACATTCCTATAATCGAGTATGCTACCAACCTTAAACCAACGATTGCCGTCCGCCGCCTCATCTGGGGTCTTAAACTTGAACTCGTAGATCCGACCATCCTCCTCATTAGCCAACGGCTCGGCAATGTTCAAATAGAGGTAACGCATCGGATAATATCTTTCCGTATTCTCTTCGCCACGAAGATACTTGCGGCGTACACTATGACTCCCCTTTAAACCAATGTATAGGGACGTTAGGCGCTGCTGCCCGTCAAGAACCGCAATGAAATTATTCACATTGGCAGTATTGAATTCATCGTTATGCGAGTAATTTTGGCGATAGTTACGCAAGAATTTGTAAAAACGGTACGCTTGCCGAGTTTCGCCCCTTACCATCCAGAACAGGAACGAGCCAAACGGGTATCCTCTTAGAATCGAGTCGAAAAGCCACTCGATCTTGTAGTCCGGCCATTCAAATTCTCTCTGAATAGCTGGAAGAAGAAACTCGTTGGCGTCAATTCTCTCTATTGCCTGCGCAATGGTTATAGGTCTTTCGAATGCCATTTTAATTCTCCTTTGTTAGGTTGTTATAGTCCAAGTTCTCCTTGCGTCTCGACACCTCCCGCTCCGCCCAGCTCGACCATGCGGGTCATGATCTCGCTCCAGCTGGTGATGAGAGCGTTGTAGGCGCGGGCGTTGGCCGCATCGCCGTGCTTCTCGCAGTAGGTATAGAGATAGTAGGCGAGCTGACGGATGTCGGACGCCTTCGATGACATCTTCGAGAGCAACTTCGCCGCCGCATCACGGTTATGGTTCACGAGCTCGCGAATCACGCGATGACACGCCTCCCAGAGCGGCAGGTTCGTATCCTCGTTCGGATCGTAGTCGGGATCTTCCGGATACTCGCTGAAATGGAGAATCCGCATCTTGCCTGCACTTGACTCCGCGACTTCCGACGCGACGACGAAATCAACCGTCGTCCCCTTCGCACGCGCCAGCACGTCGGCCTCGCCGAACGGACCTTCCCCGTAGCCATGCGTCTCGAACCACGTCACGAAGAAGTTCGTCGACGGATCATAGCTCTGTCCGTCCGGATGCAGATACCGATCAACCTCCTTGTTGATCTCGATCATCGCCTCATGGACGCTCAACTTCGATCCGTCGCTCTTCAGCACCGCGGAATATTTCGAATACACGCCCATGCCCGGTCCAATCGCCGCCTGCGCCAAGTCCACCGCGGCAATTCCGCTCTGCGTCCCCTCGGCATTCGTCATATCCTCCAACGCATCGAACATCACCGCCCGCAACTCACGATTGAACTGCGCACGCGAAATCGTCTCGGCATCCTCCGGCCGCTTGCGGCAGACGAGGACGATGGAGGAGGCAAGGGCGTTCTTTCCCTGGCTAATCATACGGCTACCGTTCTCCGTATTCATTGGCCAAGTTCCCGTTATCATAAAACCAGCCGTTAGTACAGCATCAAGGAATGTCTCCCATCCAGCATTACTGGTTTCAGAACCTGACGTTTCCGATTGCTTAAATGCGTAATAAATCGTCACCGGAAATGTCTTGTCAACTATTGTACAAACATTCTTCATTACCGATGTCATGCCAGAAAGAAAATATCGCTCGGCCTGATCTTTACCACCACGCCTATATGGGCAAGCGACCAGTTCTTCATCTTTGGGCACCGCTAATGTAGAAAATAAGGCAGGATAAACCGTCTTAAGCGGACGCCGCATCCATTGATAAAAGAAGTCTGACAAATCGGCATAACCAATGTTGTCATAATAAGGAGGATCAGTTGAAACAACCTTATCTCGTGAATACTCTTGCGTCTGAGCATCTCCTTGGTTAGCAAATCCCTTATCGGCATTTCGCACGGAAGAAAAACATTTTGCAAATGCCTGCGACACACCACAAACAAAAGTCAACCAACCGCCTGAAGCGTCTGAGAGATAGTTTGACTCAGCATAGTCCCAAATCATCGGAATTGCTTGACGTCCAAACAGCTGACGAGGACATTGAGCCACAGGCTCCCAACGGCAAAGAGAGTTGTTAAGATCTGAAGATTTATCCAACACAAACGTCAAATACACCGCCAACGCATCGCCGTAGGCCGTGGCGCCTGTGCCGCCGTCACACAGCGGCTTGCCATCGTCTTCCCAGCCCGCCGCCTTGGCATCGGCCGTCGCCCGCGCCTGCGCGTCTTTCACCAGATCCGAAAAAGTGTTGAGCGCGACGAGCTGCCGATCGGTAAAGATGTCTCCATAGGTCGTCATTCCATACGCAGGCGGTGAAAACCAACGAGGGTTATCAGCCATCATCGTAGTAGGTTTCCAGATTGGCTTTGCATCCGCGGCAACTTTCTCATGATAGTCATTCGCCGCAAGGTATACTCGTCCCCTTTCGCCCTCTGCCACGATCGCCATCAAACGCGCCCCCATCCTATGTTGCGCACCTTGTTCGCGCACATATGATTCCTCCATGGGAGTCCCACTCATGATGCATTTGAACTTAGCGCCGCGTCCAAGCTTCGTCCCCATATCAGCCGCTGCCGGCGGTTTGCCGACGCGCACTTCAAAGCGGTATCCATTTCCGTCTACAATCGGCTCGACATACGCTTCTTTGCCCTTCTTTGACGAGAGGACGAAGCTTGAGACGAGCGGCACGTCAACATCACTGAACTGCGGGTTCGGGCTCTTCACCGTCCGAGCCCACAGCCACGCGATGACCGTCAGTTTTTGGCCGACGTAGGGATTCAGGTCGGGACGGTTCTTCGCCATCTCGGCTGTGATCTCGACCGGCGGATAGAGGTGACCAATGCGCTTCTTCGCCTCCTCGCGCATCCACGCGCCGTACCGACGCACATCCTCGGCAAGGCCTGTCGCGCCATTCCACTCGACAAAGGCATCGGGCTCCTGCTCGCCCGCTGGGATTGGTCCGACCGACGCGCGGTTGGCGAACTTCGGCGGAATCTCGATCATCGCCTTGTTGATCATCACGGCGACGGGGTTGAGGTCGCTCGCGTAGCTTTCAAGTCCGAGCCGTTGGGCTTCGAGAGGAATCGCGCCGCCGCCTGCGAACGGATCATGAAACGCCGGCAGTTTGTTCGGGTCGAAGCCGGGCTGCCCGCGATTGAGTTCGCACGTCTCGCGCCAACTTTCCCAGATCGCCGCGCGGGCTTTCGCCAGCACTTCCTCGTTGTTCGTGTTCTCCCACTTCACGAGGTCGCGAATGATGTTGAAGAGATACTCGCGCTTCGCCGCGGCCTGCGCCTTGGTGAGGCCCTTCGACCAGCCGCGCTCCCCACCCGGATCGTTCACCATCTGCGCGAAGATGACAGCCCGCGCCGCCGCCAACGGACGTCGCGCCCACCAGAGGTGCAATGTCGACGGGTGCCCATGACGAATCGACTTCTCCCGTGCCGCCGCCGCATTGATATCATCCAACGGCAAAGCGACTTCAATCAACTTCTTCGGTGCCTTAATCATATAACTTCCGCTCTTGCATGGTTATTGTCCAACGACTTGTCATTTCTCGGCGCCGCACTTGTCATTTCTCCCTGCGGTAACACCTTCGAAACCTGGCAATTCCTGCAGAAAACCAACATTTTTATGCGTCTGATCCGATTCGCAACTTGTCATTTCTCTTGTCATTTCCGCGGAATTTACGGCAACATATGCTTGATTTGGATGCTTGATCATGCCTGGAATCGTATAATCAAGTCGTTTAGACTCGATAAGCCGCTTGAGAATCGTTCGAACATAGGTCTCGTCGCGATTGATCAACCGAGCAATACAGACAGTTGACAAGGAACGAATTCCACACAAACTAACGATAACATCATCAATTTCTGCCGGTTTCATCCGCGCTTGCAATGGGGCCAATATCTTACGGACTTCTTCACTATCTTGCATGGTGCGCACGATATCTTGCATGCTTTCTCCGTTATCTTGCATGGTTGAACTTATGGCATGCAAGTTAACAGCATTCTGATCACACCTCAAACCATTCGCGGCGAACGCCAACGCCGTACAAGCATGATAGCGTTCTCCCGCGACGTAATAAGTCGCAGATGCCTTGCCTTTTTGCGCAAGCAACCCCCAATCTCGCATCTGGGTAAGGCCTACACTGGCTCGTAAGGTATCAAGCCCAGAAAGCTGACGGTACACGGAATTGTTCACCGCTTGGGCTTCGCGTAAGAAAATCAGCGCGTTTTTCTGGTTGTCATCCAGTTCGTAACCAGAGAATTTCGCCAACCACTTGAGATCATCTTCACCGAGAAAATGGTGCAACAACAGGCGAAGTGTGAACGAGTTTCCTTCACGGTCAGATTCATATGTCGGCCTCGCCAAATGTGCATCACGCATCAGACGATCCATGCGGCGAATACCGGTTCCTTTCGTCTCAGCCAAATTCGTATCATGGAAAACCGGCGCCAGCACCTTATTCCGCGGAACGCTTCCGGCCATCCCAAGACGCTCTTCTGGCTTTAGAGAATAGCCGGCATTTGTAATCTCAATGCGGTTGTCGTAGCGAATGACTTGAATTGGGCGCCCCTCACGGTAGGATCCGTGCATCAAGGCATTGACTACGGCCTCACGAAGAACTTTTACCGGCAATCCAACACCCTTTGCTTGCACTTCGTCATCCTTCAGCAGAAATCCGCGAGGCAAATCGGCATTGATGGCATCAATGACGCGAAAGACCAGCAGGAGCAACGAACCTCGCATGTCAATCGAAGCAAAACTGTCAGGATTTGAAACCCACTCCGTGCCTGGAACGCGAATATAGTCCACTCGATTCATAGGAATGAATCGGCGTTGCGCCTTCGCAGACCCGAACAGCAAGAGACCCGCGACGTTCAGCTGATTTTTATCATCGGGATTGACGCAGTTCAAGGCTTCGAGCAATTCGTTGTTGTCATAAACGAGTTCCTCTGCTGCCGGGTTCACCTCCCGGCGCAAGTCACGATAACGCTTGATGGCCGATTCATCGACATCATTCAGCGTTGCACCTCTCACGGGCGTCGCATCGTAACCGCTCGTCGCATCGCCAAACAATTCGCCGATATCTTCAATCGTACAACGAATGTCCGAGCCACCCGATCTGCGGTAAGCACCTCTCGGCAGAGCATCGACCTTGAAGTACAACGGCTTCCGGCTGACAGGCAATTCAGGTACGTAGATACGCAGTATGGTCGTGCCGTCAACGGACTCTGGCGTGATATCCACATGAACAACCGAATTGAACACACTAGCACATTGCGAGACAAGGTCGGACATTGCCTTATCGACATTAGGAATACCTTTTGCACTATAACGCTTGGCCTGCCCTGACTCGAGTTCTTCAACACCCCAAAGAATTGTTCCTCCTCCAAGTCCTGGCTCGTTCGACAGAGAACACACCGTTTCAAGCAACGTGCGATTTCCGCCAGTCTCACAAAATTCCTTGGCCTCAAGCGTGGCGGACTCGGCAACCGCATTCAACTCCTCGATTATTTCTGCCGCAGATCTCGAATCGTTCATACCGTCTCCTCCGGCTTCTCGGCCTTCGTCAGCAGCGTATCAATTGAATATCGCTCGCTCTCAACGCCGAAGTTGAGTTCGTTCGTCCAGACGTTACGGATGTAATACGGGCCCTCTGTCTTGTCGCCATCGACGAGGACGAGCGCCAAGAAGAACTTGTCACCCTGGTTGACCGCGTACGAGATCTCATTGCAGGTGAGAATCACGTCAGTCGCGCCCTTCACGCGGCCCTTCACCTCAATGTGACGGTCTTCGCGCGTCGGCTCGCCCTTCTGCGGGGCTGGGAAGCGCGAAGTCAGGTCCCAGCCGCACTTGTCGGCGGAGACGTCGATCACGGTGTTGCCGAGTTTCTGCTCGGCTTCGGTGACGGCCTTCATCGCGGCGAGTTCGATGCGCTTACGAGCTTCGGCGTCGACAGATTGCGGCGGGCAGGGGCTGCCCGCCCTACCAAGCATGCCTTGGGGGATGACGAGGATTCCACCGAGGACGCGCGGGGCTTGGGAGATCAGGTTCTTTCGGTCCGCGATGTCCTTTTGGCGGGCATAAAGACGCGCCTTGAGCTCTTCTACCTTGCGACGCATCTGCTCGGCACTGGCGATGGCCGTCGTGTTCGTCTTGTCGTTCTTCGACTCGTTATAGAACTGAAGATACTTCTTCTGATAGATCGTGATGGCCTTTGTGAGCGATGCCTGCACGCCTGCCATCAATTTGTCGAGTTGTGCCGTCTGCCGCTCCTTCACTTCTTCATAATGCGGCTTCACGACTTGCACAGTCGCGTAATCAGCTGCCGTTTTCTCGAGGTCGGCCTTGAGCCACGGCTCGTTTTTGATCTGCGTGGCGATGGTCAACGCCTCCGGCGTCGGCAGCGCCAGGTCAAGATGCGGGGCCCAACCCGCATAGCTCGCCGCGCCAGAGCGCGTGATACGGACAAACTGCAACCGACGGGAGACCGGTTCGTTCTTGGCTCCCGAGACGATCGTATGGTCGATCATGAAGAGGAGCGAGGGTTCGGTTCCTTCGTCAACGGGATCGACCAGCACCGTTCCTGACTTGAGCAAGTCGCCCTTGTCCTCGAGCATCATCTTCGTCACCGCCGTGACAAGCGGATGCCCCGGATGCAGGAACGCGGCTTCGGGCGAAGTCGCCGTCGGACGGATTGACGCCTTGTCGAAGCAGATGTAATCGTAGGTGCTGCTGACGGGACGCCGCGAGTTGAGCGTCTTCGCCTTATCGCGGATCAGCGCCGGCACATGCGGAATCGACCAACGCCCGTTGCCGCGCTTGCGCATTTCTCCGCCGAGCGCCGCGAGCGCCCCTTGGAAGAACGAACGGACGAAACAAGGCTGGAGCTTGCGCGCTTCCGCACGATCCATCTCGTCTTTGATCCGGTAGACCATATCCGGCGTCATCGCGGACTGGAAATTCGACTGTTCGTCGATGAGCTTCTTCAGCTTCACGGGGTCGAGGTCCGAATCGATCTGCGTCGTCATCCACTTCTGCGCCTCTTCCGAGTCCTCGTAACGGATGGCTTGCAAAAGCAAATCCTTGAGCGACGAGGCGTCCAGCGCCGCACCGAGGATATCGAAGACCTGTCCGCCCAGTGTCGCGGACTCATGCTCGAGTTTATCGAGAAGCCGCTGAAAGACCTGACCCTCGCGCGTATCGACCGAAATCATGTTCCAGAGCGAACACGGCGCTTCCTGTCCGATGCGGTGGATGCGTCCGAACCGCTGTTCCAGCCGGTTGGGATTCCACGGCAGGTCGTAGTTGATCATCAGGTTGCAGTTCTTGTGCAGGTTCACGCCCTCGCCCGCGGCATCGGTTGCGATCAGCACGGTCACGGCGGGATTGTTGTTGAACTCTTCCTGCACTTCGCGCCGCTTGACGCGGTTCGTCCCGCCATGAATCACCTTGACGGCATTGGAATCACACAGTAGCCCGCCGATCTTACGCTCAAGATAGTTGAGCGTGTCACGATGCTCGGTGAAGATGATGAGCTTGCGACGGCGTCCGTCGGCATTGCGCATCTCGGGCGTGTCCTGCAAAAGTTCCGAGAGACAGCTCCACTTGCAGTCCTCGCCCGACGCGAGCAGTTCTTCGGCCGACTTGACGAGTCCAGCGAGCGTTTCGATCTCCTCTTGGAGTTCCTTCGGCGAAAGCGCCGCGGTCTGCGAATCGAGAATCTTCGTGGCGAGCTTCTCGAGCTCTTCCTCGGTATAATCCTCTTCGTCAAAGTCCTCCAAGTCGGGGACGTCCCCAATCCCCGACTTGCCGGCCTTGACGTCTGCAAGCTTCCCTTTGAGGCGCTCCAAACGACGGCTCAGCGATTGGAAGATTGCCTCGGGACTCGACGCCAATCGCCGCTGAAGAAGCGTCAGCGCAAACCCGACGCACGTCTTCATCTTCGGGTTGAGCTTTTTCTCGGCCTTATTCATTCCGTCAATGACATAGGCGGTCACGGCCTTGTAGAGCGAGTCCTCGAGCGGACTCAGGTGATACGCGGTCGAATGGGCGATGCGTTTCGGGAAGAGCGGCGTGCCGTCGAACTTCAACAGCTGTTCCTTGACCATGCGGCGCATGATCGTATCGTCAATCGCGACCTTGCCACCCTTCGCATGCGCGATATTGTAATAGCGGTCATCGTCGAGAAGTTGCAGCCAAAGCTGAAAGTCCTCGTCCTTGCCGTTATGCGGCGTCGCAGTCATCAGCAACATGTGTCGCGTATGACGCGAGAGGAGACGGCCGAGTTCGTAGCGGAGAGACGTGTTGAGCTTCTTCCCGAACCAATGTGCGGACATCTTGTGCGCCTCATCGACGATCACGAGGTCCCATTCGACTTGCTCGAGTTTCTTCTGGTAGTCCTCGTTGCGCGAAAGCATATCCACGCGCGCAACCACGAGATCCTCGTCCGCAAAGAAGTTGCCGCTGACGGACTGCTCCTCGGCCTCCTTGCTGAAAATGCGGAAATCGATAGTGAACTTCTCGGAAAGTTCGGCTTGCCATTGTTCCGTCAGCGAGCCCGGCGAGACGATCAACACGCGCTTCGCATCCGCACGCATCAGAAGCTCCTTGATGAGCAAGCCCGCCATGATGGTCTTGCCCGCGCCCGGATCATCCGCCAGCACATAACGGAGCGGCTGCTGCGGCAGCATCTTCTCGTAAACGGCCGAAATCTGATGCGGCAGCGGGATGACGTTTGACGAATGAATCGCCATCATCGGATCGAACGCGCTCCCGAGGTCGATGCGCAGCGCTTCGAGCGCCAGTTTGAAATCCTGCGCCGGCGCCTCAAACGACCACGGCAGGTTCTTCTGTGCAATCGCAAGGTGCGCTTCATCCGAACGGTAAAGCTGTTGCTCGGAAACGCCGAGATCGGACTTGACGATCACGGTCACGACCGAATCGCCAGCCGACTCGACCGCGACAATGCGGGCAATGTGACCGGGAACAATCCCCGTCACCTGCATCCCGACCTTGATTTCCTCAAGCCTCAAACTGCGTAATTCATTTGTAGGGCCTGAAAATGTTGGGTTTCTATTCGGATTCGACATCTTCGCTGCTACAATGTTTTTCTTTGGTTGAAAGTATATCATATTTCATGCGCGTGCGCCATAGCGAATGGAGAAAAGTTGAAAAAGTTGAAGTCGAAAGTTGAAGTTGAAGAATGGAGGTTGGGTTTTAGGCGAAGGCAAAGGACGAAGGCGAAGGCGAAGAGTGGACGGTTAGTTTTACTGCAAATGCCGGGGGATGGATTATGGTATACTACGCGTATCAAGCTTCGGCTTGCAGTTCGTGATTTAAATCCGCGAAGTTTAAAACTCACTGCGAACTGTGGTCAGGCGTGGCATTTCAAAATGCTGCGGTCCTGGTCGCAGTGGTATGGTGAGAATCTTCGCGGATTTATCTATTATTGCGTTCAGGCTCCCGCAGCTCCTTTATTTTTGTCCCAAAAACCAAAAGAAAGGAAATGCGAAGATGAATGAGATCAAGAGTGCAGAATCGTTCATGCTGGCTGTGAACGCAATGAAGCAGTCGCTCGACATTCCGATGGCGAACAAGGATGTCGACCTTGAGATAGCCGTAAGCTTCAATCTCAAGCGAAAATACAGCATGATCCAGTCGGTGCAAGAACTCTACGCCTACCTACATGGGAACGGACCGAAGCCGACGATGATGCCCTCGGAGGCGTTCTGTCCGGTCGGAAGCCAAGAGGCCATAAACATTCACTACTTCTTCAAGTACATGGCGAACACTCCGCCTTGGGATCTTCACAAGGAGCTGCTGGTGTTGCCAGTTGCCGCGACAATGCTCTTGATCGACATCATGACCGAGCTCTTTAATGATGTCGTCATCTACCGTTATAGAATGCTTGTCATGGGATTCATCGACCGATGGGCACGTCCCAAGCTTCGTGCGCAATGGACTGACAAAGAACTAGAAAACGAGATCATCCAGTACAACGCGGACATGAAAAAGTTCGAAGAGCAATTTCGCTTGATGTACGGAGAGCTGTCATCATTCTTCTTGTGGCTCGAAAAACCCGAAACCAATCCAGTCCGTAAGGAAATCTCCGAGACGCACAAGCATGCGAGAAAGATAGCCAAGAAGATATTAGGCGAAGAGCCGAAGGCAAGCTACATCGCACAAGAAGAAGCATACCGCATCTGGACGGAATACAAGAACAGTCCAGAGGTCAAGACGAAATATTGCAACAAGGATCACCGCGTCACTTATGCGGACATTTTCGACTACTGCCAAAAACAACTATATCGGTTAGGATTCAGGACAGCTGAAAAGTTCGAAAAAGCGATATTGTCAGTCAAAAAACGCAAATCGAGGGTAGGAAACGCGACAAGGTGATCTAAAAATTTAGCAAACGGGACAAAATCGGCATGTCAAGTCTCGTTTGCTAAATTCTTTTGAAGCGGCAGTTTAAATTTTACCCTGTAAAATAAGGGCAAAACGCAAGTTTCGCCCTTTCCTCATTTCCGGTCAGAAAAAATAAATCGCGCAACTGTCGCGTTTGCTCCGGATAATATGCCCGCATCAGATCGATGCGGGATTTTTTGTTTCTGCATGGCTGTAGAACGTCCCGTTTTCGCTGATGCACGAAAGGCGAAAACGCATGAGCGAAAATAGTTATCAACAGGCCGCGGCAGACTTCGACAGCAGTCGAAAGAAAGCGGAAATGAAAAAGAGAACTTCCCCCACACCCCCTTATAGAGAAAAAGCAAAGGGGAAAGAAATACCAGACGCAAACGGTATATCTTGTGTATGTATGCCTCTCAGAACGCGCGGGCGCGCACGTGCGCGTAAGGCGGCCATGATTGAGCGCTGGCGCGAATGCGTTTTCGCGGACACGAAGAACGATCCGGTAAAGGACGCGGTTGAATTCGCGGTTGAGAAATTCGGCAGCAAACAAGATCGGCGGCTCTGGTGCTGGTATGCAAACCGCATAGGCGTGAATACTTTCATCGATCAGGTCTTCGAGGTTGAAAGCAGTTGGCGGCAAGGTGAGATTCGCTGTCCGTCCGCGGCATTCCACAAACGCCTTCAAGACATCCTGCAAGCCATTAGCGAGCGGACGGGAGGTGTGGATGAGGGGAGAGAGGATGGCTCCCGCAGAGGCGAAATGCGCCGAAGAGCGAAGCTCGGAGGGAAGGTCGCCGAAGGCGATCGCGAAGCGACGCGGAGCGCCCGCGAGGCACAGAGGGAGAAGGAAATGGGAGAGAAAGGTGTAGATTGGAGGTGTAGGTGTAGAGGGAAGAAGAAGGTGTAGATTGAAGGTGTAGGTGTAGAGGGAAGTATGAAGTAAATATTGAAAGATAATCAACTATGGAAAATCATAAAATCTATCGCATCGTAACCAGAACCATCACCAGAATGCGGGACTCGGCAAATCCGTACCCTGGGCGCATTGTTGAAATCAGCGACAAGCGCACCAGTCGGCTGCTCGTCCCAAGCGAGGTCAGGCGCTTCGGAATCCCAGCCGCTTGCGCACTCGAAGACGCTCGCAGAAACAAGAAACAACAAGCCAGGATTCGCCGCGCTGCTCAGTATCGCTGCCGTCAAAAGTAATGCACGAATAATGAACAAGACAAGAACAAGTAACATTCCTGCGCTCATTCATCGCGCGGAAAAGTTCCGTAAGGCAAACGAATATCTGGAAGATCAGACGCGTCAACGCGCTTTCGAACGCAAATTCGTCTCGCGTGACATGCCAAATTCCAGCGCCGCCATCGCAGATTATAGCGATGGCGGCCGAAGCGTAGCCACTACGATTCGCAATATCGACGCGCCTGCACGCAAGGCGATGCGGCTTAATTGCATCCGGCGAATGGCGGTTCGATTGCCCAATAGCGGAATCTTGAGATCGCTTCTCTGGGCAATCTACCGGAATGGCTCCAATCGGCGCGAAACGATCGGCGAGCTCGGAATCAATGAGCGAACCTACTGGCGCGGACTCAAATCGCTATGGGAATGGACGATGTCCAATTCACACTGTGGGCGCGGTTCGCCTTGCGTCTGGAGGTGAGTTGAAAATATTTTTCAAGATGCGTTCAGGCCAATGAAAATAAGGATGAAACCCACATTGCGCTGAGACGTCAATGTCAGTGAAATGACGAAAAACTTGACTTGGATTATAGAGGGAGGAGAATGGAAAAGGAAAAAGGAAAAAGGAAAAGTGAAAAAGGAAAGGCGAAGGACGAAGGCGATGGGAAAAAGGAAAGGCGAAGGGCGAAGGCGAAGGTGGACGCGATTGTCCCAATCGCGTGCAATAAGGACTTTTCCTTCCTCTATCACGCGATGGGGACCATCGCGTCCACAAAGGCGGGCTTGAACAACGCCCGCCGTAAGAGCAGACGATTCCTATTTGACGCGGCGCGCTCGGGGAGCGCGCCCTACCGCGCGAAAACTTGCAAACCTCTCAACTCTGCGCCTCGCGGGCGCTTG
>DCIL01000061.1:42464-43397 GCA_002315875.1 Verrucomicrobia bacterium UBA1727
CGCAAGCGTTTCTTCGGCGCATTTCACCTCTGTGGGAGCAACCCTCAAACAAAACAAACCTAACGAAAGGAAAACGAAAATGAAAGCTATGAACAATCAGAACAACGACGACACCCGCTATGTCGGGACGAACTGGGACGACATCAAGGTCGCGGCAACGGTCAAGGAGAGCGGCGGCATCGCCCGCAAGGTTATCACCAAGGGCATTTGCCAGCTTGAGGCCGGCGAGATCATCGCCAAGACCTTCAGCAAGCTCCGTCAGGGGTATGAGGTAAGGTTTGTGGACGAGCTCGGCGACGAGGCGATTCGCATCTACCCGTGCGTTTCAAAGGGCGGTGAGACGATGGAGGTGTGCTTGAGGGCAATGAACGGCTTCAAGGGTGCACTCAAGGACAAGAAGGTCAAGCGCATCGACACGAAGAAGAAGGTTGTAGACGATGAGCCGGACGAGGAAGAGTCCGTGGGCGTCACTCCGGACACGATCGCCACCTGTCCGAGCTGCGGGCATCATTTTCGGGTGGGAAAGAAGAAGTGAGAGATGAGAGATGAGAAAGTAGAAATGAGAAATGAGAAAGTAGAGATGAGAGATGAGAAAGTAGAAAGTAGAGATGAGAAAGTAGAAATGAGAAAGTAGAGGGAGATGGAAGGCGAAGGCGAAGTGTGGACGCGATTGTCCCAATCGCGTGCAATAAGGACGATATCTTCCATTCTACACCTACACCTCCAATCTACACCTAACTTCCCTTCGCCTTCGTCCTTCGCCTTCGCCCCCCCCCTCAACCCCTCAACTTCTCAACCCCTCAACCCCCCAACTTCTCAACTCTAATTTCTACTTTCTCATTTCTATTTTCTCATTTCTCAACCCCTCAACTTCTCAACTTCTCAACCAACGAGTGTTGGCTGAGTGTAAAACCAAAAACAAAACCAATGAAA
>DCIL01000024.1:0-3064 GCA_002315875.1 Verrucomicrobia bacterium UBA1727
TCGCGGAAACGCACGTCCAGCGTCCAGTGCAGCTTGTTTTCGATGCCCCAATGCGCACGGATCGTTTCAAGCGCCAATTCCGGATTGACCGCAAGCGACGAGATGTAATACCGGGTTTCCTTGCTGGTCGTGCCCTTGATGGTGCGTTTTGAGTCAACGCGACAGACGCTCTTCAGTCCCGCCCATTTCTCCTTGTCGGCAAACCATTCGATGTCGTCGGTCTGATAGCACGTGCGTTCTTCGACGCGGCCTTGAAAATGGTCAATGGTCAGTGGTCAATCGAGAGACGGGACATGTGATTTTCATTGCCGTCCTATCGGCAATGCTGTTTTGGGGTTTGCCAGGTTTTCGGATTTCAACTGACCACTGACCATTGACCATTGCCCACTGACCACTCAGGTTCGACGCGCAAGTTTGCTGCCAACATAACCGAGTGAGATTCCAAATGCGTCGAACCTGTTCAGTTCAGGATTCGGGGTTGACTGTTTGGAACGGAAAATAGTATAATACGGAAATCTGTCCAAAGAAGGGCAGTGCAAAATAAGAAAAACTATGAAGAAACTCATGCTCACCGCGCTGTTTGCGACCGGTCTCGTGGCCGGAATCGAAGCTGCGCCTACTGACACGGTGACTCAGGCCGATCTCAAGGCCCTCATCGAACGCATCTCTCGTCTCGAAGCCGAGAACAAGGCACAGGCGAAGAAGATTCAGGAACTCGAATCGCGCGACAACGCCATCGCCAAGAAGGCCGATGACGCCGCTGCCAAGGTCGAGGTCGCTGCCAAGTCCGCCGATGGCAAGATCAAGGTTGACAAGGGAACTGAGGTTTCCGACACTGGCCGCATCTACACGACTTCTAACGGCAAGAAGTACTATCTCGCCGATGCTTCCGCGAAGATCTTCGAGCCGCTCTCCGAGTCCGGTCTCCAGATCACTCCTTACGGCTACCTCGTGTTTGAAGGCGTCTACTCGACGCGTCCGCTCGACTGCGACTGGTCGGCCGACTTCGTGATGCCGAAGGGCAAGGCCAACAATACCACGCTCTCGATGCAGGACTCGATCCTCGGCGTTCAGTTCATGACGCCTGAAGCGCACGCGGGCTGGAAGTTCTCCGGCAAGGCCGAGTTCGACCTCGCTGGCAGCACTCAGAACAATTACGACTTCCACTGGCGTCACCTCTACGTCAATGCCGAGCATGAGACCGGTTGGTCGATCCTCTTCGGTCAGACCTGGCATCTCTGGAAGATGGTCACTCCTTCCGAAATCGATGGCGCGTGGATGGAGAACGCCGGTCATCCGTATCGTCGTAGTCCGCAGCTCCGCGTCACCAAGCTCTTCACCTTCGAGGATGAGAGCCACCTCGAACTCCGCGCCGGCATCGTCAAGGGCGGTCCGGGAATGGGCGGCGATCGTGACAGCGACGGCATTCAGGATAACTCGGCCTCTCCGTGGGTGCTTTTCGAAGGCGCAGCGCTCTATGACCGCAAGGCGGCGTGGCAGAGCAAGGAAGACAATCTCTCTGGTCAGAGCTGGCTCGTTGGCGTCGGCGGTATGTGGGGTCGCGACAAGTCCCATCGCTACGGTTGGGATGGCGCCGGCTACAGCTTCGGCGGTGATGAGGATGAATATGACAGCATGATGGGTATGATTGCCGCCAAGCTCCCGATTTGGCGCTTCACCCTCACCGGTCAGTTCTTCGGTGGTCAGAATCTCGGTGGCATTCAGGCCGGTGCCGGTCAGCGTGTCGCCTATCACAACTTTGACTACGGTCGCGTGAAGGGCAACGGCGTCCGCACGATCGGCGGCTTCATCGATCTTGCGTATCAGATCAACAAGGATTGGTCCGCGGCTATCGGTTACGGCTGTGATGATCCGCTTGACAGCGATGTCGAGGGTGGTTACACTGGCAATTCCGGCATGAGCGGCATCCTCTTCAACGATCGTCTCTACGTCGCGGCCTTCTATCAGGTCACCGGCAACTTCAAGCTCGGTCTTGAATATGCGCGTCTGATGACCAGCTACGACAACAACAACACCTACGGTGGCGTTGGTGGCGATTATGATGCCGATCGTATTCAGTTCAGCGCTTTCTACGATTTCTAAGTTAGGTTGAACTGTTGAACAAGTCGGAAGGTTGAACGGTTCTCGAGGGAATCTTTCAACCTTTTGACTTTCTAAAGATATAGACAAAGCTTATATTGAGGTAATTCGCAAATGCAACGTGCTTCTTGGTCCGGTCAGTTGGCTTTCGTTATTGCAGCCGCGGCTTCCGCAATCGGTCTCGGCAATCTCTGGCGCTTTCCATATCTCGCCGCGCAGTACGGCGGTGGCACGTTCATTGTGGTTTACCTCTGTCTCGTGGTTACGCTCGGCTTTACACTGATGCTTTCTGAAATCGCGATCGGCCGCAAGACGCGGCAGTCGCAGCTGACGGCCTACAATGAGCTCAAGGGACATGGCGGGCTCAAGCTTCTCGGGCTCATCGCGACGGTCATTCCGGTTTTGATCACTCCTTATTACTGCGTGATCGGGGGCTGGGTGCTCTATTATCTTAAGGCCTACGCGCTCATGGCCTTTACGGGCGCGGCACCGATGGGTGCGGAAGCTGCGAATTCCGCGCAGTTCTTCACTGGTTTCATCAGTGCCAATTTCGCTCCGTTCGGTTATGCGATGATCTTCATTCTCGCGTGCGCCGGTGTCATTCTGCTTGGCGTCAAGAACGGCATCGAGAAGTCGAATTTGATCATGATGCCGATTCTCTTTCTGATGGCGATTGCGATTTGCGTTTACGTCGTCTGCATGCCCGGCTCCGGCGATGGACTTAAGTACTATCTCGTCCCGAATATGGACGCGATCTCGGTGAACGGACAATTCTCGTTCGCGCTTCTCGGCAAGACGATTCTCGGTGCGATGGGTCAGATGTTCTACTCCCTCTCGCTCGCGATGGGCATCATGGTCACTTACGGCTCTTATATGAAGCCGCAGGACAATATCGAGAAATGCGTTCGCCGCATTGAGATTTTCGATACGCTCATCGCCGTCATCGCCGGTCTCATGATCATCC
>DCIL01000024.1:3095-3431 GCA_002315875.1 Verrucomicrobia bacterium UBA1727
TCTACATGTTCGCGGTCAAGACCGGAACTCCCATCAAAGAGGCGATGAATGCCGGCCCTGGTCTCATGTTCATCACGCTTCCCAAGGTGTTCGCCACCTTCGGTACCGCTGGCGCGTGGGTGGGTCTTGCGTTCTTCCTTCTCGTTACCTTTGCCGCGGCGACTTCGGCGATTTCGCTTTTCGAGGCCTGCGTCGCGTCCGTCTGCGATGTCATCAAGATCGAGCGTAAGTCGGCGACGTTCTTCACTTCGGCGCTGATGCTCTTCCTCGCTGTCTTCTCGGCGCTCGGTTACGGTCCGTGGGGCAAGATCACGCTCTTCGGCATGCAGTTCCTCG
>DCIL01000024.1:3453-4604 GCA_002315875.1 Verrucomicrobia bacterium UBA1727
TCACCAACTCGGTGCTGATGCCGATTACGGCCGCGGCGACCTGTATCTTCATCGGTTGGATTCTGAAGCCCAAGGCAATCATCGACGAGGTCGAGGTCGAGGGTAACAAGTTCAAGGCCAAGGCGCTTTACACCGTCATGGTCAAGTATTTCGCACCGGCGCTGGTGATTGCCATTCTCGTTTCCGAGATCTGCCGCGCCCTCGGCCTTGGCGGATGGAAAATCTAAGAGAAGGAAAATGGAAAAAGGAAAAGTGAAAAAGTAGAAGGTGTAGAAAGGAAATAATCATGTTAGATTGGACGGTGTTGTGTTCCTTCACGGGATATCTCGTAGTGATGCTTTGGATCGGGTTCTTCTTCTCGAACAAGCAGGAGAACATGGGCGATTATTATCTCGGTGGTCGCAAGATGAACAAGTGGGTTGTCGCCTTGTCCGCTCAGGCGTCCGACATGTCCGGTTGGCTTTTGATGGGGCTTCCGGGCGCGATCTTCGTCGGCGGATTTTCCGAGGCGTGGATCGGCATCGGCCTTTTGATCGGCACTTATCTCAACTGGAAGATCGTCGCGCAACGCCTTCGAACCTACTCTCAGGTGTGCGGCGACTCGATCACGATTCCGGACTTCATCAATAATCGCTTCCGGGACAAGACTGGCATCTCGCGAATTGTCGCGGCGCTTATCATCCTCGTATTCTTCACTTTCTATACGGCATCTGGCTTCGTGAGCTGCGCGAAGCTTTTCACCTCGACCTTCGGCGTCCCGGAGACCATCAGCTTTGCGGGCCTTACGATGACGGGGTATTCGCTTTGCCTCTGGATCGGAGCGCTCGTGGTCGTTTCGTATACGCTCCTTGGCGGATACATGGCGGTTTGCTGGACGGACTTCATTCAGGGTACGCTCATGTTCGTCGCGATCGTTCTCGTGCCGGCGGTGGTCGTCTGCAATGCCGGAGGATTCGCCGCGACGGTGGATGGCCTTAATTCGATCAATCCGTATCTACAGTCGCTCTTCACGTCCGCCTCGACTGCGAAGGCGACGGGTTTCATCGGCCTTGTCTCTTGCCTTGCGTGGGGGCTCGGCTATTTCGGAATGCCTCACATTCTCGTGCGTTTCATGTCGATTGACAACCCGGCCGAAGTGAAGGGCTCGCGCC
>DCIL01000024.1:4629-4757 GCA_002315875.1 Verrucomicrobia bacterium UBA1727
CGATGACGTGGGTCACGATCTCGCTTGCCGCGGCGACGGTGATCGGTCTTGTCTTCCATCTTTACCTCAAGCAGAAGGGGCTTACTCTCGCTCAGGTGGGGAACGATCCCGAGAAGTGCTTCATGATC
>DCIL01000024.1:4856-7445 GCA_002315875.1 Verrucomicrobia bacterium UBA1727
CCACGGCCGACAGCCAGCTGCTCGTGTCCGCCTCGAGCTTCTCGAACGATCTCTACAAGGTCATCCTGCGCAAGAATGCGTCCAATAAGGAACTCATCTTCGTATCCCGTCTTGCGGTCGGCGTCGTTGCGCTGATTGCGATCATGATGGCGATGAACACGCAGAGCGACTTCTTCAAGGTGGTCATGAAGATGGTCTCGTTCGCCTGGGCCGGTTTCGGTGCGGCGTTCGGTCCGCTCATCCTGCTCGCGCTCTTCTGGAAGCGCACCAACCTCGCGGGCGCGATCGCCGGCATGGTGACAGGTGCCGCGTCCTGCTTCGTGTGGAAGTTCGTGCTGGCCGATTACGCCGCGCAGTATCCGATTTTCGGACTCTACGAGCTCGCCCCGGGCTTCCTGCTTGCCTTCGTGGTGACGGTTGTCGTTTCGCTCGTGACTCGGAGACCGTCCTATGACATCATCCGTGAGTTCGAGAGCGTGAGCGTTGAGGCGCCGGTCAGCAAGCGCATCAAGGACCTCAAGGATGTCATCGAGGACGCGATGGAAGGCGGTTCGGTGACCGATGAGGAAAAGAAGCGCATTCGGGATGCGATTTCCAAGGTTATCTAAAGCGGTTTTTGCAGTCCTCCTTGCGATGCCGGCGTTTGCTGAGTTCGAGGAGGACTGCTCCCGCTCCTGGTATGTCGGCGGCGGTGCGGCGATGGTGTTGCCGCAAGGCGGATCGTCCATGCGGCGCGCGGGAGGCGCGGTGTTCCGGGCGGGATATTATCTCAACGAAGATCTCGCTATCGAAGGCGAGGCCGGTCCCGTGGAGAATCTCGCCTGGCTCGGGGCGTCCGCCCTCTGGCATTGGCAGGGCGCGGCAATCTACGGCGATTATTTCGGTTATTCGCGGTTTGATCCGTTCTTCACGATCGGAGCGGCGGGTTTTGTCGGTTCGCGTCCCGGACAGGTCGGTCCGCGTGCCGGCGTAGGGGCGTTCTATCATTTGACCGACAACTGGTCATTGCGCGGTGACGCGACGGTCTTGCTCGGGCTTGATCGCGAGGTCGAAGCCGATTACACGCTTTCTCTCGGAGTCCAGTACTCCTTCTGATTTCGATGGTCTCGGCGGACTCGAATCTCGAGGAACTGGCCAGCGGACGGATAGGTCCGCTTCTTGTAAAGTATTCCTGGCCTGCACTGGTGGCGATGACGCTAAATGCGCTTTACGCCATCGTTGACCGCGTCTTCATCGGACAGGGATGCGGAGTGGACGCAATGGCCGGACTCCAACTTGCCATGCCGGTGGTGATGCTTCTCGGTGCGTTCGGTGTCTTCGTCGGGGCGGGACACGCCGCGGTGCTGTCCATCAAGCTCGGCGAGAACGATTTCATCACCTGCGAGAAGATCGTCGGCGAGCTCGTCGCCCTCAAACTGCTCTTCTTCCTCACCTTGACGCCCGTACTGTTCTTGAATGTGGATACGGTACTCGGATGGTGCGGGGCGGATAAGGTGACGCCTGCCGCTTATGCTGCGGCGCGAGAGTATCTGAAGCTCGTCATCTTCTCCCATGTCTTCTCGCATCTGGCGTTCGGCTTATCCGCGCTTTTGCGATCCGAAGGCGGGGCGGTTCGTTCGATGCTCGCGATGGTGATCGGTTTCGGTGCGAACCTCGTGCTCGATCCGGTACTCATCTTCGGCTTCGACTTTACGCTTTTCACCTTTCATTTCTCGCTCGCTCCCATGGGCGTTGCGGGCGCGGCGTGGGCCACGAACATCGCGATGTTCCTTTCTTGCGTCTGGGCATCGTCCTACTATCTCCGTGAGCGTACCGTAGTTCTTTTTCGCTGGCGCCGCGTCTCGTTGTATCCGCAGCTTCTCAAGCGCACTGCGGCGATTGGACTTGCTCCGTTCCTGCAGCAGCTGATGAGCTCGCTCATCGTCGCGGCACTCGCTTGCGCCTTCTCGTACTGGATGCCGGACGAATCGAGCCGTACCGATCGCATCGCCTCGCTCGGCGTTTTCAGTTCGGCGCTCATCCTCGTCTTCATGCCGATGCTCGGTTGCCAGCAAGGACTCCAACCCATCTTCGGCTACAACTGGGGCGCTCGTAATTTCCGCCGCGTTCTCGGCACGTTGAAGACCGGATTCTGGGTCACGAGTGCGCTGACGGTGTGGGCGTGGGTGGTGCAGGTCGTTCCACCGTTTCCGGAGTGGATTGCAAGAATGTTCGTCAGCTCTGACAATCCCGCGCTCGTCAAGCTCTGTGCCGCAGACCTTCAGCTTTCCAACTCAATGATCTGGTGCATTTCGATCAACGTGCTCGCAACGACCTTTTTCCAGTCCATCGGCAAACCTAAGATTTCAATCTTGCTCTCGATGCTCCGCCAGGGAATAGTTCTTCTTCCCGTGGTAATCATCCTTCCGTTTTTCATGGAGGATAAGGCGATGGCGATTTGGCTTTCAATGCCGATTTCGGACGTGATCTGCAATCTCGCAACCATTCCGCCGCTTCTCCTTCACGCGCGCTTCCTGTCCAAGGTCCGCTCTGCATCCTAAACCCTCTCAACTTCTCAACTTTCCCAACTTCTCAACCCTTTTCCCCCAC
>DCIL01000024.1:7651-7815 GCA_002315875.1 Verrucomicrobia bacterium UBA1727
GGCATGCAAGTCGAACGGGATCCGAGGGATAGCAATATTCCGAGGTGAGAGTGGCGGATTGGGGAGGAACACGTGAGCAACCTGCCTTTGAGTGGGGGAAAACCATTGGAAACGATGGCTAATACCGCATGTGGCGCCCGGTGACATCACCGGAGCGCTAAAGG
>DCIL01000064.1:0-6628 GCA_002315875.1 Verrucomicrobia bacterium UBA1727
CAACTGTGAACAATCGTGAACAACTCGACCGCCTTTCAGGTGCGCGACTGACTGGTCATCATCGAGCACCTGAAAGGCGGTCGACCCCAGGCGTGTCGCCTAATTGGGAGCAACCGGAGTGTTCTTGGATTTCAAATGCGACACGCCTGGGGTGCTGATAGGGTGGGGTTGAGCGGTGGCTGGGGTTTTGCTAAAATACCGAAAAATGAACTCGGAGTATTTGCAGTTTTACGAATCTGGAGATTTGCGAAATGACTGAGAGAATAAAATCACTGTTGGATCGTACCTTTGACAAGGAACAGAAGAAGTTCCGCCGGCATGTGGACTTCAAACCGCTGCTGGAGAAGTTTATCGCCGAGAAGGTCGATGACGAGGCGCGTGCGCGTATGGGACTCGAGGCGATGATGAGCGAAGAGTCGCCCGCCTTCATGGCTGGTGAGCGCATCCACTTCCTCAGAACCGTGATCGAGATTCCCGACCTCCACAGCGAGGAGGAAATGGCGGAACGCCGCGCCGCCGGCACCGCCTTCGGCGAGAAGGGAGTTGTCTTCAATCTCACTGCCGATTTTCCGTCCGTTCTCGCGGACGGTCTCGACGGACGCATTGCCGAGATGGAATCGCGTCTTGAGAAGGCGAAGTCCGAGAACGATGCTGTCGGCGTGAACTTCCTCGAGAACGCGATCCTGAGCTGCAAGGCCGTGCTCGGACTCGTCGACCGCTACGCTGAGGAATGCCGCGATCCCATTCTCGGGGCGGTCCACACCGGCGCGACGACTTTCCCCGAGGCGCTGCAGGTGCTGCGCGTCCTCCATTACGCGATGTGGTGCGAGGGCGAGTATCATTGCGGACTCGGCCGCATCGACCAGTATCTGCTGCCGTATTACGAGGCGAGCATCGTTTCGGGAGAACTCACCGAGGAGGAATCGCTCGAATGGCTCGAGGAATTCTTCATCGCCTGCAATCGCGACAGCGACATGTACATCGGCGTGCAGCAGGGCGATAACGGACAGTCCGTAATGCTCGGCGGTTGCGATCGCGAGGGCAAGAACGCGTTCAATCAGCTCTCGCGGCTCTGCATGAAGGCGTGCGGAGAGCTCAAGCTGGTTGACCCCAAAATCAACCTCCGCGTGGACAAGACGACGCCTGCGGAAATCTACGAACTCGGCACGGAGCTTACGAAGGAAGGCCTCGGCTTTCCGCAGTACGCCAATGACGATGTCGTCATTCCCGCGCTCGTGAAGTGGGGTTATGACCTCGAGGACGCGCGCGACTACACGTGTGCCGCGTGCTGGGAGTTCGTGATTCCCGGCATCGGCATGGACATCGACAACATTGACGCGGTCTCGTTCGTCGGATGTCTCGATGCCGCGCAGCGTCAGGTCGCAAACAAGCCGGACCTCGTCTATGCCGATGTCGAAAAGGCCTTTTTCGATGAGGTGCAGCGGCGGGCGGATGCGCTCGTCGAGAAGTACCGCCACGTCGAGATTCTACCGGGACCCTTCGTCTCTGCGCTCTCAGCCGATTGCGTCGCCCGTGCCCGCGATCTCGGCGATGGTGCGAAGTACAACAACTTCGGCATCCACGGCACCGGCATCGCGGTCGCGGTCGATTCGCTCGCGTCGGTTCGCGAGCTCGTCTTCGAGAAGAAGCTCGTGACGATGGAAGAGCTCGTCAAACTCCTTGATACCGACTTTGCGGGACGTCCCGACGTTCTCGCAGCGGCCAAGGCCGCGCCGAAGATGGGCAATGCCGATCCGAAGGCGGACGAAATCGCGAAGAAGCTCATTGATTTCTGGGGACACGCCTTCGATGGCAAGTTCAACGACCGCGTCTCGCCGGTTACCGGCAAGAAGGGCGTGTTTCGTCCCGGCACCGGCAGCGCGATGTACTACGTCTGGCACGCGCGCGAAGTGCCGGCGAGTGCCGACGGACGCCTCCGCGGCGAACCGCTTTCGGCGAACTACGCGCCTTCGCTCGACGTACCGGTCAAGGGTCCGGTGTCGGTCGTGCGTTCGTTCACCGAGCCGGAACTCGGTCCGGTCAGCAACGGCGGACCGCTCACGATCGAGATTCACGACAGTGCCTTTGCCTTCCCGGACGGCGTCGCCAAGGTTGCCGCGCTCGTCAAGTTCTTCATTGACCGCGGCGGACATCAGTTGCAGATCAACACGATCAATCGCGAGACGCTCCTCGATGCGCAGAAGCATCCCGAGCAGCATCGTCATCTGATCGTGCGCGTCTGGGGATGGAGCGGATACTTCATTGAGCTCGACAAGGAGTTCCAGGATCAGATCATCAAGCGCGTGGAACTTGCGGCGAGCGAACGGTGACCGGCAGGGTCTTCGAGATCCGGGAGTTTACGCTCCACGATGGGCCGGGGGTTCGCACCACGGTCTTCATGAAGGGCTGTCCGCTCAGGTGCGCGTGGTGTCATAATCCCGAGGGACAGTCCTTCGATTTCGAAACGATGCATCTCGCCGGCGGCCGCACGAAGGTTGCCGGAGCGGATTTCGAGCCGGAGGCGCTGGCGAAGGAACTGGCGACAAATGCCGACATCATGGCCTCGTCCGGCGGCGGCATCACCTTCAGCGGAGGTGAACCGCTCACACAGGCGGACTTCGTGGAGGCGACGATCGCCGCGTTCCGCAAGATGGTCGATCGCAAGGTGACGGTGGCGCTCGAGACGTCGGGAGCAGTCGCGCCGGAAGTTTACCGCCGTCTGATCCCGCAGTTTGATTTCGTTTATCAGGATTTGAAGCATCACGATGCCGATGCGTTTCGCAAATGGACGGGTGGCGAGCTTTCGATGGTGCTTGAGAACATCGCTTTTCTTAAAACGAGCGGCGTTGAGTTCGCACTCAGAGTGCCGATGATTCCTGGTGTCAATGACAGCGCGGCGGATTTTGCGGAGTACGAACGGATTGCCGCGGGCGCGAAGCTCGAGCGATTGCCTTACAATCCTCTGGCCGGCGCGAAGTATCCGCAACTCGGCCGCAAATATCAGTTACCAGTCTGAAATTATGAAGAAATATCTGTTGGTAGTGCGCACACGAGCCGTACACGATGTACCGGCGTGTCGGACAAAAATAAGGGAGTGAAAGAGAAATGGTCGTCATATCCGTTATTCTCTTTGCGGTGACGCTGACACGGCCGATGGAGCGCGTCTCCTCGATGGAGCCGAGCGAGTCGCGCACCGTCTACGATGCCTGCGCGACCGCGCTCTGCTTCGAGACACCGCTCGAAATCGACTACGCATCGCGTCCCTATCGCCTCGTGCCCGGCTGCTGCGAACTGCCGCGGGTGAGTGCGGACGGACTTGAATACCGTTTTGCGGTCCGCGGCAGTTCCGGCGTCACCGTTTCGAACGTGGTCGCGGCGATTCGTCGGTTGATGGATCCGGTCGAGGTTTCGCCGAACGGATGGATGGTGAAGGACGTTGCCGCGGTAACTGGTGTCGGAAACGATGTCGTCATTCGTCTTCGCCGGCGCTGCCATTACTTCTCGTGGCTGATGGCGATGCCGGCGATGGGTGTGAAGTCCTCGGACGGTGCGGCTACGGCCGATTATCGGCTGGAGAGCTGGTGGAAGAACCATGAGATGGTGTTCGCGCGGCGCAGGGGACGCGAAGGGTGCTTCGATCAGATCCGTTATCTCGTCATCGATGATCCGAGCACGCGCTGGCTGATGTTCCTCAAGGGCGAGATCGACATTCTCAGCGATCTTTCGCGCGATAACTGGGACGCAATCACTGGCGATCCTGAATTCCGCGCGATGCTCAAGGAGGCGCCGTCCCTCGATGTGATCTATGTCGGCTTCAATATGAAAGATTCGGTGCTGGGTCCCAACCGCGCCCTCCGCCGCGCGCTTAACGCCGCGTTCGACTATCCGGCGTGGGAGCGGTTCAATTCGGGACGCATCACGCGCTGTTCTTCTCCGGTTCCGCCGACGGTCGCGGGACATCTCGCGACGCCTTATGCCGACGAGTTCAATCTCGAGCGGGCGCGGCGGCTCATGAGAGAGGCAGGGTATCCGGACGGTATCGATGCGAAGACGGGACGGCGGCTTACGCTGACGATGACCATCGGCAGACCGAGTCAGGAAAGTCGTGAGGCGGGAGAGCTGATGGCGAGCTTCTACGAAAAGATCGGGGTGAAGCTGGAACTCGACTTCTACACCTGGGATGCGTTTCTCAAGGCGGTCAATGACGGACGTGTGCAGATGTACAGGATGGGCTGGGTGGGGGATTATCCCGATGCCCAGAACTTCCTTCAGCTTTTCCACTCGAAGAACATGAGTCCAGGGCCTAATCATTCCTTCTATTCCAAGCCCGAGTTCGATCGCGAATACGAAGCGGCGCTTGCGGCTACGAGTGAGGAGACGCGGCTGGAGCACTGGCGGCGGTGTCAGGAGATACTTCGCGAAGATCCGCCGTGGATCTTCACCCATTTCAACAAAGTACAGATTCTGGTACGTCCGTCCGTCGGCAACTATATCCCGAGCTGTTTGCCCTATGGGAACGAGAAATGGTATAATACGCGGAAATGAGCCTTTTTAAGACCCTATCTACGTTTGTTGTCGCTTTTTCCGTTCCGACGGTATTCGCGAGTGGTTTTGCGCTGTATCAGCCGTCCGTCATCTCCCATGCGATGGGCGGTGCGCTTGTCGGCAAGGCGATGGACGCTTCGGCGAACTTCAACAATCCTGCGACCTTGACCGATCTTACGAACATCACGGTGACGGTTGGTTTCGTGACCGAGCATCCGCGCGGTGCGGTGCGCGGTTCGAAAAACGGACAGTCGTGGGGTGACGATGTGACGATGGATCCAGGGTTGTTCTGGCTCCCCCACGTTCAGCTCGCCATTCCGCTTCCCGCTGATTTTGCCTTCGGTCTCGGCATGGGGGCGGATTACGGACTTGGCACGGTGTTCCCGGACGGGTGGCAGATGAATTGGAGCACTACCGACACCACGGTTCAGGGCTTTGTGATCAATCCTAACCTCGCCTACAAGATTACCGACGACTGGTCGGTGGGCGTGGGCCTTAGGTGGCTCTTTTTTGATTTCGAGCAGTATTCGAATCCGCAGATCGAAGGCGACATGTCGCAATACGGATTCGGGGTCTATGACGTGGGCACGGCCAGCAACCGTTTGAAAGGTGACAATCGCTGGCGGTCGCTCGGTTGGCAGATCGGCACCAAGTATGACATCACCAAGACCTTTTCCGTCGGCGCAGTTTACAAGTCGGCCATCAACGTGACGGTCGACGGCAAGACCACGACGAACGTGAAGTCGTACAACGATCAGACGATCAATGCGCTTTCTCCGTATCTGGCGATGATGAGGGGCATTCCGGTCGAGATGGCCAGGCAGTATCTTTACAAGACGATCAAGGCCGGGGTAGATGAACATAATGGACACGCCGAGGCCGACCTTACGCTTCCGCAGTCCGTGACGCTCGGCTGCAACTGGGATGTCTTTCCCACCTGGCATTTGGGCGCGGCGGTTTCGTGGACCGAGTGGTCGGAGTTCGATCAGCTGCATTTCAAACTCGCCGGCGGTGACCGGGACACGAAGCTCAACTGGCGCGACACCTGGCGTGGGTCGATCGGCAGCTGTTGGGACTTTGCCGAGGATTGGAAGTGGATGATTTCCTATGTCTATGATATGGATTCGACCGACGCCACTCAGGAGTCCGCCATGCTGCCGCCGGCCGACCGCCATATCGCGGCGACCGGCTTTGTCTGGAACGTCTGGCGGAATATGGATCTCGCGCTTTCCTACAGCTGCATCTTTATGGATGGCCGCGGTATGGACACCACCGATGCTTTCGGCAACCGCTATCATCTCGAAACCTGCCGCGGCTTCTGCCACGCCGCCGGCTTCTCAGTAACGTATAGGTTTTGAGAGGATAGAGGATAGAAATTAGAGGGTAGAGGGTAGAGAATAGAAAGTAGAGGGTAGAGGATGTTGTATAAGAAGTTAGTTGTGTGGCAAAAGAGCATGGATCTCGTTAAAAAGATTTATGCATATGGTCATGCATTCCCTCAGTGCGAAAAGTTTGGACTATGGAGTCAAATTACTCGTTCCGCAGTATCAGTACCTTCGAATATTGCGGAGGGTTCAGGCAGATCAACACAACCAGAACGCCTACGTTTTGTTTCAATCGCCAGGGGATCATTGTACGAACTTGAAACTCAACTTGAGATAGCGGAGCATCTTGGCTACATTAAGAACGATTTAGAATTGCACTCGTTGATTGACGAAATAGCAAAAATGCTGACGAAAATGTTATCGAAATAACTATCCTCTACCCTCTACCCTCTACCCTCTATCCTCTCTTATGCACTACGACTCTAACCACGCTCTCCTGGAATGCTCAATTCCGGGAATTCCTCAGAAAAGCGGCAAGGTCCGCGATGTCTTCGATCTCGGAGACAAGCTTCTCATGGTCGTCACCGATCGCATCAGTGCGTTCGATGTGATTCTTCCGTGCGGAGTGCCCGACAAGGGCAAGGTTCTCAATCAACTCTCACTCTTCTGGATGGAGTTCTTCGGCATGAAGAACCATCTCATCACGGCGAATGTCGACGAGTATCCGGCCGAACTTCAGCCCTACAAGGAGGATCTGC
>DCIL01000064.1:6645-6840 GCA_002315875.1 Verrucomicrobia bacterium UBA1727
GACGCTCCATGCTCGTGAAGAAGGTCAATATGGTCGAGGTCGAATGCATCGCCCGCGGCTATCTGACCGGCTCCGGATGGAAGGAGTACAAGAGCGCCGGCACGGTCAACGGCGAGAAGCTGCGCGCCGGTTACGAGAATGCCTCGAAGCTCGATGCCGTCCTCTTCACGCCCACCACCAAGGCCGCGATCGGCG
>DCIL01000064.1:6863-11633 GCA_002315875.1 Verrucomicrobia bacterium UBA1727
TCGGCGACCATGACGAGGCGATCAATTTCGACGAGACCGTGAAGCTCGTCGGGGCGGACCTCGCCAAGGCGCTTCGCGACACGACGATCGGACTTTACACGAAGGCCGCGGATTATGCGGCGGCGCGCGGCATCATCATCGCCGACACCAAGTTCGAGTTCGGCAAGGATGCGGACGGTTCGCTCATTCTGGCGGACGAGGTGCTCACTCCCGATTCCTCGCGTTTCTGGCCGGCCGAGAGCTATAAGGTGGGGGCGAACCCTCCCTCGCTCGACAAGCAGTTCGTGCGCGACTATCTCGAGTCCATCAATTTCAACAAGGAGCCGCCGGGTCCGGTGCTGCCCGCCGAGGTCATCAACCGCACTCGCGAAATCTACATCAAGGCCTACGAGAATCTCTCCGGCCGCAAACTCGTTTAAAACAAACAAGGAGAATTACAATGGGAATGTTTGATCAGTTCAAGGACGCCATGAAGATGCGTTCCGAAGCCAAGAAGGTCGAAGCGATGGTGAAGGGAATCTCCGCGGAGTATTCCAACGGCGGCATTACCGTCGTCGCCAAGGGTGACATGTCGATCGAGAAGATCGCGGTCTCGCCCGAGGCCTATGACGAGGTGAAGGCCGGCAAGCCCGCCCGCTTCGAGACGATGATGCTCAATACCGTCAACGGAGCGCTCAAGCGCGCTCGTGACGCCATGCAGGCCGAGATGATGAAGCAGATCCAGGCCGGCGGCGGAATGGGCGGACTCTTCGGCAAGTAAGAGCGTGCTCGAACCAATCGCAGAATTGGAGAAATGCCTGTCGCGACTCCCAGGTCTCGGCAGGCGTTCCGCTTCTCGTGCGGCGCTGGCGCTGGTGCGCGAGAAGGAACGGCTCCTGAAACCGCTCGTCGAGGCACTGGAAATTGCCGCGGGAAGGGTCTGCTGCTGCTCGAAGTGCGGAGCGTTCACGGTTGCGGATAAGAATCCGTGCGATCTCTGTACGGACGCGACACGCGACGGGTCGATCCTCTGCGTGGTCGAGGAGCCGGCGGACATCCTGTCGATTGAATCGTCCGGTGCCTTCCGCGGACGCTACCACACGCTTGGCGGCAAGCTCGCTCCGGCGCGGCGGATGGGACCTGAAAAACTCCGCTTCACCGAATTGGTTGATCGGGTGGTCCGCGACGGGGTTAGCGAAGTGCTCGTTGCCGTTTCGACCGATATGGACGGAGATGCGACGGCAGGTTACATCTCCGAGATTCTGTCCGGTACCGGCGCGAAGGTGACGCGGTTGGCGTTCGGACTTCCTGCCGATTCCGGCATCGCCTATTCCGATCCGCTCACCCTGAAGCGCGCGATCCGCGGCCGTGTCGGCGTCAGATAAAAAGTTTGTAATGAACGCAAAGGGACTTTCATTGATGAGCGGCGGACTCGACAGCCAGCTCGCCATTCGCATTCTCGAGCGGGCCGGTGCCTATGTCGAGGCGGTCTGCTTCTCAACTCCATTCTTCGACATCACCGGAGCGAAGAAGGCCGCGTCCGCTCTCGGGGTCAAGCTTCATATCATCGATTTCCTCGATGACGAGCTCAAGCTGATCGCGAATCCTCCGCATGGCTTTGGTGGGGCGATGAATCCGTGCATCGACTGTCATGCGAAGATGATCGAGCGCGCAGGCGAGCTGATGGCGGAATTCGGTTACGATTTCGTTGCAACCGGCGAGGTTCAGGGACAGCGCCCGATGTCCCAGAACCGCCAGTCGATGGGCATCGTGGAGAAGTGCTCGCAGATGAAGGGGCGCCTCGTGCGCCCTTTGAGCGCGAAGTTGCTCGAGCCGACCATTCCCGAGCTTGAGGGCAAGCTTGATCGCGAAAAGCTCTATGACATTTCGGGGCGCGGTCGCGAGCGTCAGATCGCACTTGCCGCGGAGTTCGGAATTGTGGACTATCCGAGTCCCGCGGGCGGTTGCAAGCTTACCGAGGCTGGCTTCTGTCGGAAGCTCAAGGATCTCAAGGATCACGAGGGACTTGCCGACCGCCAGCTCATCGAGTTCCTGACCGTCGGCCGCCGCTTCCGTCTCGCAGATGGCAGTTCGCTGATTCTCGGACGCGACCAGCGGGAGAATGAAAAGCTGCTTTCGTCCGGATTGCTAACGCTTCGAAGCGAGAAGGGGGTCGGTCCGACCGCAGCGATTCCGAAGCTCTGCAGCGAGGCCGATCTTGCCTTCGCCCGCCGCATCGTCGATGCCTACATCAAGGGCACGACCGAATCCGACCGCACCTTCTGCAAGTCCTACCAGATCTGCTGACGGATAGTTGGTTGGGTTAAGTTGAAGTCAGGAGTTGAAGTTGAAGAGCGGAAGATAGATGTTTATTGATGGACACGGATTCGCATGAAGACGATTCCAGAATATGATTTGCATCCGAAGGGGACGCGCGTTGATGATGCGTTGGCGATGCTTGAGCGCATCATTTCGCGCGAGCGAACGCGTCACGGACTCTTCGCCGTCATTACCGGCTATGGCTCGAGCGGTGGAACGGCTCGGATCAAGGCGTCCGTTCTTGCGGCGTGTGCGGACTATCTTCGCAAGAACCATATTTGCGGCTATCTTGACGGAGAGAAGGCGGGGGACTTCCTCTCTGCTGAGTCTCTTTCCTTTCCCCGTTATGCCGACATCCCGGTAGCGTATAAGCGCAGCGGCAATCCCGGGGTCATCTTCATCGTAACCTGAATAATCTTAGAAGCCGGAATATGATATACTTCCAATCAATAAAGACTTCGTGTGGGGTCACCGAGGTTTACGAGGAAAGGGAATGATTACTGAATCTGTTTGCAATTATGAGGCGATGAGTGCGGCTGCGGCATCGATAATCTATTCCGATGTCGCTCGCTGTCTTCAGAAGGGCGAGCGCTACAACCTTGGACTCGCCACCGGCAACACACCGATCCGCCTTTACGAGGAACTGGCGGTGAAGCTCAATACCGCGCGGCTTGACCTTTCGCTACTTTCCACCTGGAACCTTGACGAGTATGCGACTGAGTCCCGCGCGGCGGTTCCCGTGACGCATCCGCTTTCCTATCGTAGGTTCATGGAGGAGAAGCTCTTCTCGAAGATAGATCCCGCGCTCGGCTTCTCGCGCGAGTGCACGCACTTTCCCGATCCGGACGATCCTGCGTCCTATGACCGCGCGATTGCCGCGGCCGGCGGCATCGACCTGCAGCTGCTCGGCATCGGCTTCAACGGACACATCGCGTTCAACGAGCCGATGTCCGAAAGCGAGATATCCGTCGCGGACTTTGCCGCGCTTCCGACGCGAGTCCTGCCGCTGTCGGATGAGACCATCGCGCAGAATACTCATGTCACGGCTGGCGGCGATGAGTCGCTGATGCCGCGCTATGCGGTTACGATGGGCATGGCGCCGATTCTCGCGGCGAAGAAATGCCTTCTGCTCGCGTGCTTTGCCGAGCAGGAGAAGCCGCTTCGAGCCATCCTCAAGCGCGGCGTGCCGACTCCCGAACTGCCGGCGAGCTACCTCTGGCAGCATCCCGACTACCATCTCATCTATACCGCCGACAAGATTAATGTTTATTGATGGACACGGATTCGCATGAAGACGATTCCAGAATATGATTTGCATCCGAAGGGGACGCGCGTTGATGATGCGGTGGCGATGCTCGACTCTTGACTTAAATTTTTATGCTATAATACCCGCCATGAGTTCTTGTGCTTGGATCTGGATTTACGTCGGCATTGGCCTCGGCCTTGCTGAATTGGTCACGCCGGGGTTCATCCTCTGCTTCTTCGGATTGTCCGCGTTAACCGTGGGCGTCTTGCGTTTCATTTTCGGCGAGGGCTTCGACCTCACCTGGCAACTTGCCGCGTTTTCGACGTTTGCCGTCCTTTACATCGTGCTCCTTCGCCGCTGGTTCAAACGCGCGCTGATGGGCGAGAAGGCGGCGGACAAGTCGCTCAAGGGCGATTGGGTCGGCCGCATCGGAAAGCTCACCGCGGCGATTGAGCCGCCGCTCGTCGGGCGCGTGATGATTGGCGACTCGGAATGGTCCGCCGCGGCGGATGCGCCGATTGCCGCGGGGGCGAACGTAAAGGTGATTTCTCAAACAAACCTAACAATGAAAGTGGTGGCAATATGACATTCGGCATGACCTTCTTCGCGCTCGTCGCGCTCTTCGTTCTCATCGCGGTTGCCAAGACCGCAACCGTCGTCCCCCAGAAGACGGCGTTCATCGTCGAGCGACTCGGCAAGTACCGCTGTACGCTCGAGGCCGGCTTCCATCTGATGTTTCCGTTCATCGACCGCATCGCCTACAAGCATTCGCTCAAGGAGCAGGCGATTGACGTGCCGCCGCAGGAGTGCATCACCAAGGACAACATCATGGTCTCGGTGGACGGCATCCTGTATATGCAGGTGATGGATCCGGTTAAGGCCAGCTACGGCATCGGCAACTACCTCTTCGCCACCACTCAGCTCGCCCAGACGACGATGCGTTCTGAAATGGGCAAGCTCGACCTCGACCGCAGCTTCGAAGAGCGCACGAACATCAATCAGGCGATTGTCGCCGCGGTGGACAAGGCGTCCGATCCGTGGGGCATAAAGGTGACGCGCTACGAGATCAAGAACATCACGCCCCCGCAGTCCATTCAGGACGCGATGGAGAAGCAGATGCGTGCCGAGCGCGAGAAGCGTGCGATGATTGCCGAGTCCGAAGGTGAGCGCCAGTCGAAGATTAATCGAGCGGAAGGCGAGAAGGCCCAGGCGATCGCGCTTTCCGA
>DCIL01000064.1:11643-20659 GCA_002315875.1 Verrucomicrobia bacterium UBA1727
TGCGCAAGATCAACGAGGCGGAAGGTAAGGCGAAGGAGATTCTGCTCGTAGCCGAAGCCCAGGCCGCCGGCATTGAGAAAGTCGCCGCGGCAATCGAAGGTAAGGGCGGTATCGAGTCCGTCAACATGCAGCTCGCCCAGCAGTATCTCACCCAATTCGGCCACCTCGCCAAAACCAACAACACGATGATCATCCCGTCCAATCTCGCCGATGTCGCCGGTGTCCTCAAGGCCTGCACGGAAGTGGTGAAGAGAAGTTGAAGTCGAGAGTTGAAGTTGAAGAGCGGTGAGGTAACTGTAGTCAGTTGACGTGAACATAAAATAAAAGGAGTGTTATGAGCTACGTTAGAACATTGCTGATGGGCGCAGTCGGATTGTTTGCCCTATCGCTTGGTGCTACGACTGTAGAATATACGGCGGCGGGGACGGTTTCAGAGCCGTTTGCCGCGGGAGTTGACCGCGTTGACATCAACATGCCGGCCTTTACTGGGGCGAATTCGTTCCTCGAGATCACGGCGGACAATACCGGATGGTCCGGCGAGGTCTATCTCAATCGTGGCGCATTGCGCATATCCTCGATTGCCGCGCTCGGTAGTGTCAGTGCAATTCATTGCGCGAGCGGAACCTGTATTCTCGTCACTGCGCAGTTCGCGAGTCCCACGCTGAACGCGGCGATCATCGACAAGATATCCGTCAACACTTGCGACGGTGAACCGTGGGTAGCATTTTGGGTTTACGGGGAAGGACTCAAGAACAACATCGACTTCACGAATCAGCAGTATCTCTGGCTGTCGGCTCCTTCCAAGACCAAGATGGGTGTCAGCGGTTGGGAGGACAGTGGCCAGACGTTGGTCGGAACTTTCACTCCGCATGGCAACACGTATCGCTTCGGATACAACTTCTCAAACGAAAACAACCGCATGCGTGGTTTGATCGTCGCCAATCTCTGTGACATTGATGCCGAGCATCCGCGTAAGATCGTGATTCGCAAAGGTTCTCATGTGTTCCCGTCCGGGCAGGTGAATACGACCACTGGTGGTATAGTGCTCGAGCAAGGCGGATACTTGGGCTTCAATGGAACCTCGTGGGCAGAGCCGCCTTCGTTGATTTCGGATTATCTGAAGATTGGCAGTGGTTGCGGAATCTGGGTCCGCACCTCCAATGCTTTGTCCTTGTCCGCCAATGCCGGAGTCGTGTTCAATGGCTCGGTATTGATGAGCGTGGCCGGAAATAATACGTCCGTTGCCAATGGCTTCACGATCCGCGGTCCAGTGTCCGGTAGTGGTTCAATTCTGATTACCGACAGCGGCGCCATTCACTTTGCCGGCGCGAGCAACACCTATTCCGGCAATATCGAATGGAACTGGGGATTGAAAAACTGCTGGGTCGAATTCGGCAATGGAAGCAACTTCAGTTGGCCTGGCACCGGAACATTCACCTTTGCCGGTGGGTCCGAGGGCAAAGAGAATATTCTTATCAATTCGAATGTTGACGGCGACTTCGGCATGAAGATTTCAGGCGCCGGTCATGTCTTCAAGCGCGGTACGGGCACGGTGACGATGCTCCAGCCGCTATCGCGCAGTGGGGCGACGGGTGAGCCGATGCTGGAGATCGAGGCGGGAGCGCTCAAGCGCGGCGCGGTGGAAACTGCCGCGGCCTCGGGATGGATGCTTCTGAACGCCGGCAGCGCATTCGACTTGGGCGGACTCGCCCAAAGCAACATGTATCTTCCCTATGGTGCGGGCACGGTGTCGAATCCGGTAGAGAACGCGGCAATCGAGGTGAGCAATGCCGCGGTAGAGAATTCGAAGGTGTTTTCTGGGCTCGTCACCGCGCCGCTTAAGCTCAAGAATACGAGTGCGACCATTCCCTGGCGGTTGGGGGACGGCGCGACGTTTGAGGGCGGGCTCGAAGTTCAGCAAGGAGAAGTCGCGGTTGAGGCGGGTGCTACGGTCAACGGCGCCATCACCTATGCCGGGGGCACGGTTTCGTACGGAGTGGGCGCAAGCGTTCCGGACGGCGTAGTCGTCGGCAACGGCATTTCTGTTGCCTTCGGTAGTTCCGATGCCAATGTCGCCTCCGTATCCGGTGCTGGCTTGGTGACGCTCGCTTCTGGTGGAAATTGGCCGGACGCTGATTTCTCCGAGTTTACGGGTCGCATCCTTCCAAGCGCTGGCACGGCGTCCGCCGACGCTGGCACGCTCAACCTTTCGGGCAATGACATTTTCCTCACTACGGCATGGAGTCCGGCTTCATCGAGTTGGATGTTCCTCGGAAATTATTGCTGCAAGACGAATGTCAACGGGAAGACCGAGTTGCAGCTTTCAAGTGGACATCATACGGGTCAGTACAGCACCTCGGCAACGACCATCAATTCAACGCTTACGGTGCCGGTGGCGAAGTGTGCCTGGCGGGTGTCTTTCGATTACAATGAGATGATGCCCTGGGGCAACAACACCACGCCTTATGACGCCAGTGGATTTAATCCAGCTGGCTACAATCCGAATAACAGCAATATCGGCGATCGCTTTGATTTCCTGATTCATGCTGGAGCCGAAAGCAGGAATTATTCCGATTGGTACGCGGCGAATGGATATATGCCTGGGGCGTATGGATTTACGGTAGACAAGTCATCTGGCAGTGGACGTTTATGCTGGCGCACGAATGGCGTTGTCCATACGGGCGTCAATTGCGGAACGCTGGTCAATGGCGTGGTGGTGTCAAATCGGCTATTCCACTTCGATAGCTTGAAGACCAAGACCGTTCACGTAGATATTTCCTACGATGGATCCGAGAAGATGATTCTTTCCTGGGACATCGGCACCGAGAAGTTCGTTACTACGAATGCTAACGCAGGAGCTGATCTGCTGGATCGCTATGGCGCGGACGGCAAGGCCCGACTTTGCTTCCATTACGAAGGCGGCGGGTCGTTTACGGCATTGCGAATATCCAACCTCGACATCAATTTCACTAACGAGGCGACGCCGGCTTTCGGAGGTACGCTCGCGCTGCATGGCGGCGAGAATGTGATTGCCGCGGACGGACGCGCTGCCTGCACTGTCTCGGCGAATCTGGTGGTGAACGGCGAAGCTTCCATCGTTAGCAAGGGCGTGCGGCTCAACTTCACGTCTGATAACTGGACTTTCGATTTCGGCGAAGCTGCCAGTCCCAAGGCGCCTAAGCTCACGCTGCCGGTGGCGGCGACGTTGCCTGCTACGATTGCGCTTACGCTGGAGGGACCGGTACCGCATTCCTGGACGCAGATTGCCGATCTTTCGGCGGTGAGCGGTGCTGGGGACATCAGCTTCACTTGCGCGGACCAGTCGGTTAAGATCCGCAACGAGTCCGGCCTCGTGAGCGTCAAGAGTCCGGGTGGAACGATACTTCTAATACGCTGAGCTGGAATATGAAGATACGACTTCTGGGACTGATGATGGCGGTGGCCATCGTCGCGAATGCGCGCGAACGCAGTGTGACGATGTTCCTGGCCTTCAATGGGCGTCCGACCGATGCCCAACTCGAACGCAAGCTCGATGCGTTTGCGGCCGGTGGGATCAATTCGTTCATGTTCTATCCGACGAGCGGTCTTGGCTATGAATATCTCGGAAGGGACTTCTTCCATGCTGCGCGCACGCTTGCCGCCGGCGCGGCGAAGCGCGGAATGAAGATGTGGCTCTATGACGAGCACAACTGGCCGAGCGGTTCTTGCATGGGACGCGTTCCTGCCGAAAACGAGGACTTCCGCGAATGGCAGTTGGCGATGGTCAAGGAGGGTACGAATCTCGTCTGGCGGAAAGTGCTCTCGCCAGAGACCGTTTCTTCCATGTGTACTGGCGGAGTGAAGAAGGGTTGGCCGAACTTGCTTGAGCCGCGCGCCGTCGATCGCTTCATCGGGCTTACGCACGACGTTTACGCCAAGGAACTTGCGCCGTGGATAAAAGACGGCACCGTCCGCGGCATTTTTACGGACGAGCCGTTTCATCCGGTTACACGGCGTTGGTTGCCAGAGCCGCATATTTGCTCGGTTCGCTGGTATGACGGATTGGAGGAGGATTATCGAACGCTGACCGCAGGGCGCGACTTTCGCCGCGATGTCGAGGTGTGGTACCGTGCCGGACGTGATCCTAAGCTTTCCGAGGTTTGGATCAATTACAATACGCTCTACGCCCGTCGCTTTCGTAGCGCCTTCTTCGATCGCATTCGTTCTGCGGCCGATCGAATGGGCATTCTCGCGACGGGACACATGGTCAACGAGTATTCGCCGCGCTTGAGCGTAATGCAGAACGGTGATCCGCTGGAAGCGCTATCAGGACTGTCTTTCCCGGGGATGGACGAGATCTTTACGCGCACCGAACCTGACCGCATCGAGTGGTTGACACTGGCGACGGTGCAGTATGCGATCAGGAGAAACGGGCGTGGCGGCATGGTCGAGCTTTACGCACTCGGTCCGGCGAACATGACAGTTGCCAAGGCCCTTAAGATGCTGAGAATCTGTGCGATGTTCGGAGTGACGCGCTACTTCACCGTGATGAGTGCGATGGATGCCTCGTGGATGGACGAGATGCATGGCTTTACCGTCGGGTTCGGAGACCAGCAGCCGTGGTTCGCCGAAATGCCGACATTTCTCGATGCGGCCGACGCGGCGAGTGCCGATGCGGCCAAGCGCGCGGTCTTCGATGTGGCATTGCGATTTCCGCGGCGGCAATGCGTGTTGGCTGAGATGGGGAATGCGCCGATGCCGGATGTGGTGGACTTCCTGCGCCAGTTCGAGTGTTCCCAGCTTGGAGTGGAACTGATTCGTGAAGAGGATTCGAGTTCGGCCAAGGCGGTGTTCGCCTTTGATGGCAAGCTCTTGCGCGAAGAGCGCTCACGCAGGAAATTCTCCACCATTTCCGAGGCGCGGGACTGGGCACTCTCGAACATTCCCGAGCGGTTCGTCCTTCGCGAGGAAGACGGGCGGCGCGCGGCGGATACTCTCGTGCGAAATTACGAGGACGGTACGCATTCGTATTTGCGGCTGGGCGCAGAGCCGGCGCGCAAGTTCGGCGGACGAATCGTCATGGCCGAGAAGGAGGGTTGGACGCTGGCGCTCGATGCGGACCCAATCAAGCGGCTTCCCTTCGACACCAACGGTGTTTGCCGCGTGACCTGCGACAAACCCCTCAGGGGCGTACGCCTCGTCACCCGCGGCGCGGCGGTTCAACTGGATGGAAAACCGGTTGAGGTGTCCGAACCATCGACTGTGCTGCGTCCGACTTACGACGAACTCTACAAGATGTCCACGCCCTTCGAGCTTGGCATTGGCACCCATGAGTTTCGTCTGTCGAAGGGACAGCATGACTGCAATTGGTTTCTGCCTGCGGCCTTTCTGGTTGGTTCGTTTGTCGACCGTAATGGCAAGCTCTCTCCGATGCGAGGCGATACCGTCTCCATCGGATCGCTGGACGCGATTGGTTATCCGGGCTTCTGCGGCACTGCGACCTGGAAGCGCACCGTTCAGGTTCCGAAGGACGGTGCCTTGTCGCTCAAACTGGATACGGGAGGACATTTCACGCGTGTGAAACTGGGTGGCCGCGATCTCGGTGCGATCGGTTGGGGAAATTTTGAGTGGAAGGTTCCGGCTGAGTTTTGCGGGCGTACGCTCGAATTGGAGATCATCGTGCGCACGTCAATCGTCCCAATGTTCGGAAAGGACCTCGTTCCCGGTGCCTATTATTGGGGGAGCGAGGACAGAAGCAGGGTGTTGGGACCGTCCGCGCCTTCCCCATGCGGCCTCCTTTCCGTCCCCGTATGGAAGTAGATGAAATACGCTGTCCTTTCCGATGTTCACGCCAATATCGTGGCGCTGGATGCGGCGCTTGCCGATGTCGCGGCGCTTGGCATCGATAGGGTCGTCTGCCTCGGTGATGTCGTAGGATACGGTCCTGCTCCCGCAGAAACGCTTGAACGCATTCGCACTTGCTCGGCGGCGGTAATCGCTGGCAATCACGACGCGGCGGTTTCCGGCGCAATCTCAGCCGAGGACTTCATCGATCTTGCCGGTGATGCAGTGGTGCGCCATCGCGAGGCGCTTTCGGCTGAGCAGATGGACTGGCTCAAGAAATTGCCGCTCACGACGGTCTTTGGAGGCGCGGCGGCGTCCCACGGTGATTTCATTAGTCCGATCGATTTCAATTACATCGATGACGAGGCGTCCGCCAAGGTGAATTTCCGGATGCGGAACGAGCAACTGCTCTTCGTCGGACACACTCATGTGCCGTGCATCTTTCTTACTGGTTCGAGCGGTAGCGTCTATCGACTTGAGCCGCAGGATTTCATTCTCGAGGACGGCAAGCGCTACATCGTCAACCCGGGCTCGGTGGGGTATCCGCGCGAAAATGGCGGACAGTGTTATTCGACTTACGTCATTTACGATGATGTCGAAAGGAGTGTCAGATACCGCACGCTGCCGTTCAGTGTTGCGAGCGTGATGCAGCGTGGAGTCAATCCCTCGCGCAAGCGCCGCCGCGTGATCATCTCTGCCGCGCTCGCAGTGGCGGCGGTTGCAGTCGCCGCGGCCGGGTGGCTGGCGATGCGCGGACCCGAGGAGAAGGTGGTTACGAAGGTCGTTGAAGTGGACAAGGCGATGTCCAGGGCTTTTCTGCTTGTCGAGAAGAGTGTGGTGCTCAAGCCGGGAATGACCAAGGTGAAGGCGAATTTCTGTCTTGAAAAAGATTCTGATCCGGCAGAGCTCAGGATTGTCTTCGAGACGATGGACGGTAAGGAGTCCGGCCGTGAGAGCGAGAAAGTCAAACGCGATCGCATGAAAAAGACGTGGCTCATTCCGTCCGGAGCGGCCGTTGCGAAGTTCACGGTTTTGAAATACGGTGAGAACGACAAGGTTTCGATCAAGGCGTTTCGTCCCGAAGGTTTGTAGCTATGACCGATGCGCATTGTCACTTTCGGCGTTTTCGCGGGTATGACTACTCGCGCGGCGCGGCGCTTTTCATTACCATCGTAACGAATCCTCGCCGGCGGCTTTTCGGGAAGATCGTCAATGCCAGGCTGGTCAAGACGCAGTTGGGCGAGGAGGTCGAGAAGGCGCTTCTTCACGAAGCCGGGCAGACGCGCGGCATTCGGCTCTACAAATATGTCGTTATGCCCGACCACGTTCATTTCAGGGTCTATGTTGAGAAAGGGCTGAACGAGCCGCTCAAGGTCTTGGGCGGTTTTGTCAGGCGCTTCAAGACTTGGACGACGAGGTGTTGGAAGTTGCAAGCGGGGCTTGCAACTCTGGACGAAGACGGGCGGCTTTCGCTGACGCCTCAGGTGGGGGCGGCTCGTCTTGAAGACCGAGCCCCGCTCGGCGGACTGTGGCAGCAGGGTTACCACGATTGGCTTTGCCTCTCCGAAGAGATGATCGCGGCGGTTGGGCGGTATATCGACTATAACCCACTGAAGTTCGAGTTGCGCTACAACCAGCCTGAGTTCATGGCGATTCACGAGCCGCTCGACGCCTGGCGTCTCTCGCCAGATGAGTTCTGGCGCGGCATCGGGGCGGTTGACCTGCTCAATGGCGAGACGCCGTTTATCGCGCTTCGTATAAGTCGCAAGCTCTCGGCGCGGCAGATTGACGAGGTTGTCGCTCGTATTCAGCGGCGCGTGGGCGATTATGTCTTTGTCGGTGGTTGGATCAGCCCGGGCGAGAAGGTCGTTCGCGACATGCTGTTAGCCGAGGCGCAGGGGAAGCTCGTCGAGATTCTGCCGTCGGCGATGCCCCACGACTATCGGCCGGGTAGCGTTTGGTTGCCGGCGATTCGCGACAAACGCGCCGCGATCGTCGCGCGAGGCAACAGCGAGATTGAGTTTTCGCGGGCGGCGTGTCTCGAGGTTAATGACGCGGCGAGGAGGATCGCAGCGCAAGCGCTGCTTTCAGGACAGCGGGGCGGCGGCGCGGGCGAATTGGCCGGCGGCGGCTTGGGGGCTGGCGGCGTTGGTGCGGGGGCTGGCGCGGTGGGTGGTTTTCGCGGCAAGGCAATTTACTGGTTGCCCGAGGGGCCTAAGGTAATTTCTTGATTACACCGCTTGCGGTGTCCGGGAGTGTGAAAATAATTATGACCGATGCGCATTGTCATTATTCGGCTGGAGATGGGACGTTGAGGGAGCTTATCGTCGGGAGGGAGTTTGTTGGGGTGCATCCGTGGATGGCGGATGGGGTCGGGGAGAGTGATTTGGAAGCGATGCGCTCGCGGCTGGTGAGAGAGAGGGGGCTCGGAGTGGGCGAGATTGGCCTTGACCGACTGCGGACGCGGGTGGTGAGTGAGAAGATGCGATGGGTGTTTGAACGGCAGCTGCAGATGGCCGTCGAGATGAATCGGCCGATGGTGCTGCATGGCGCGAAATGCTGGGGACAGGTCGTCAGCGCAGTCAAGGCGGCGAGGCGTCCCGATTACACCGCGCCAATGCTCTTTCACGGGTTTTCCAGAAGCGAGGGACTCCTTGACGAGATCTTTGCGCTGGGCGGCTATGTTTCAGTCGGACCGGCGATCTTGAACGATCATGCCGTCAATTACCGCACGATGGTCGCGCGGCTGCCGCTCGACCGGCTGCTTATCGAGACCGATCGCGATAGCGAAGAACTCGGCGTCACCATACAAGAGGTTGCCGCTGGCGTCGCCAAGGTGCGCGGAATGTCCTTAAGCGAGCTTGAGTGCGTCACGGATGCCAACGCTGCGACATTTTGTCGCGACATTGTGTCCCACTGATTACCTATTCGTCGTTGGCATCTTCTTTGCAAGTTGTTTGTGTCGCAGTCGTTTGCGGCGAGAACGATTTAACAACTAAAGCAAAGGAACAACAAAAATGGCAAAAGTACTCGGAATTGACCTCGGCACCACCAACAGCTGCATGGCGGTTATGGAAGGCGGCGAGGCGACTGTAATCTCTAATAAGGAAGGTGCGCGCACCACGCCTTCGATCGTGGCGTTCACCAAGAATGGCGAGATTCTCGTCGGTCAGGCGGCGAAGCGTCAGGCGGT